>JASHXW010000592.1 GCA_030043395.1 Streptosporangiaceae bacterium | reverse complement strand
CAATCGGCAGGCTCGCTCGTAGCAGCGCTTCAGTCCCAGATGCGAATCTCGCAGCCGGCCGTTTCCCAGCACCTCAGAGTGCTGCGAGAGGCGAACCTCGTGAGCTCGCGCACGATGGGCACACACCGGATCTACGCGCTCGATCAAATCGGCCTCGGTGCCGCCCGGACGTGGTTGGCCCGGCTTGACAACCCGTTTGGGCAGTTCACCCAGCCGCTCGACGCACTGGCCACCGAACTCGCTCGTGGCAGACGAGCACGCCGGGCCGGGCATGCCGAGCAGCCCGCAACGCAGCAATCAGCAGTGCCGGGCAACCGGTCCGCCTGACCACTGAACGCTGCTGGCATCCCTCATTTAAGCTCGGTCCAGAAGCCAGGTCCGGCATAGGGCGCGATCACAGCAGGCCGCCGTAAAGCCGACGCATCGCTGGCTCGCACACGCGGTTGAGCTCCCGCAGCTGCGTTTGAGGCAGAGCTGGCCACCGAGGAGAACGCGGCTCCACCAGCTGGGCGGCGCCTTCCAGCCATCCTCGATCCGCGTGCGGCAGGCCTGCGAAGCGCGCCAGGCTGAGCAGCACCTGCCTCGGCTGGGCGACAAGGTCCTCGTAGCTGACCTGGAGCACCCGCTCTGGAGCCAATCTGCCGAGGACGTCAAGTGCGGGCATGATCATGTCGGACCAGAACTGCCCCGCTTGCACCACCGGGACCTCGAACTGCTCGAAGACCTCGTGATCGAACGTGTCAGGCATGAACGGTTGCAAATCGGATGGAACTTTTGTCGACCGCTGACCATCGTCAAAGTACGGCGATGCGCCGAGCCGGGAGGCCAGCATCGCTGATACCACTCCGAGCCGGTATGCCGGATGGCGACTGAATGAGTACGCGCACTCGCGCCCGTCGCGGTAAAGGTGCACGAATTTGGCCTCGTCGAACTGATCGGCGAGCTGGCTCACATACATCAGGGAGCCACCCGAACGCTCAACCCAGGCGCGCACACCTAGCCGATCAGACAGCCACTGGAAGACCCGCTTGTGCTGGACTGCGGAAGACGCTGGGCCCAGGCGTGAGACGAACTCTCCCAGCTCGTCATAGAGCATTTCGGGATCATCGCTCAGGTGTGGCAGGGCGGTAGTCAGGATCGGCGGGATTCCAGTGGCCAAAGTGAACCTGCCGCTCGAGGCCGGCGAGTACAGGAACTCCGGAAGGCCCAAGCCGAGGCGGTATGCGTGGGCGAAGAACGTCCAGGGCTCGCTGACCAACCGCCAGTACGTTCCGGCGTCCAGTTCACCCGGTGGCAGCGGGTCAGGCATCAGCAGGGAAAAGAACTCGGACAAGCTGAGGATGTCCGGGTTCAGGTGGAGCATGCTCGACACGAGCGTGGAGCCACATCGGCCAGTGGATACGACGAAGACGCCCGGCCATGACGTCTGCTCACTTGCGGTCATGGCGGGCGTTCCCAGGTTTTGAGCCCGCATCGTGCCTCGTCGGAGAGTTCCCTGTCAACAGGCTGCCGCGCCCGGATTGCAAGGCCAGTTCCATCTCGTCCGGGGTCAGGGCTGGCTCTGCCAGCGAGCTTGGCTCGGCCCGGCTTGCAGGCATGGCGTCGAGGATCAGGCCCAGATAACGGCGCCACGCCTGCTGCCGGACGGGCCGCGTGTAGTCGGCCGCCGCCGAAAGCATGATCACTGCCAGCGGGATATCGGTCGGCTGCAAGTCGGCGCGCAACACTCCCGCCGCCTGAGCGCGCTCAACCAGCTTGGTCACGGCCGGCTGGAGGCGGGCTCTGGCCTCACTGGCCTGGTCGCGCCCGAAAGTGGCGAACATGAGGACCTGGCGCAATCCGCGGTCCGCACTCAGCAACTCAGCCGCTCGCTCGATATAGGTCGCCAGGCCAGCCCAGGGATCTGGTTCTGCGAGCGACCTTTCAGCGATGCAGACAAGCGTGCTCAGGCTTTCCTTAAATACCGCCTCTGCCAGAGCCTCCTTGCCAGGAAAGCGTCGGTACACCGTGCCAACCCCGACGCCAGCCCTGCGCGCCACGTCATCGAGGCTGGCGGCCAGCCCGCGCTCGCCGATGACCTCGGCAGCCGCCCGCAAGATCGCCTGCCTGTTCCGTTCAGCGTCCCGGCGCAGCGGGCGCGCCCGCATGAGCGGCCGGTCCACCGCCGCAACGGCTGGTGACTGCACGCTCATGCTGCTCAGGTTACCCCAACCGGAGGTCCCTCCTCCGGATCGTGATAGCGTCAGCCGCAAGTGGAGCAAGATCCTCCAGATTGGCGGGATCATGTCTGGCAGCACGGCCCTCAGCGATAGCGTCACCCCGTCCAGCGGGCAGCCGGACCGGCGCAGGTGGCTGATCCTGGTGGTCATCGCGCTGGCTCAGCTCATGATCGTGCTCGATGCGACGATCATGAACATCGCGCTGCCGACCGCCCAGAAGTCGCTGCACTTCACGATCGTCGACCGGCAATGGGTGATCACGGCCTACGCGCTGGCATTCGGCAGCCTGCTCTTGCTGGGCGGCAAGCTAGCCGACCTGCTCGGCCGGAAGGTCACATTCGTGATCGGCCTGATTGGGTTCGCCCTCGCATCGGCGGTAGGCGGCGCCGCGGTGAACTTCACCATGCTCGTATCGGCCCGGGCTTGCCAGGGGGCCTTCGGCGCGCTGCTCGCGCCATCGGCGCTGTCCCTGCTCACGGTGACCTTCAGCGATCCGCAAGAGCGCGGGAAGGCCTTCGGAGTGTACGGCGCGGTCGCCGGGGCCGGCGGGGCAATCGGGCTCCTGCTGGGCGGGTTGCTGACCGAGTACCTGTCCTGGCGCTGGTGCCTTTACGTGAATCTGATCTTCGCGGGCATCGCCGTCGCCGGAGCGCTGAGCCTACTAAACAGGCAGGCGGCTCCCGGGAGGCCGAAGGTGGACCTGCCGGGCGCGATAATGGTCAGCGCCGGGATGTTCTGCATCGTCTACGGCTTCTCGAACGCGGCACTGCACGGCTGGCACGCGCCGTCTACCTGGGGGTTCCTGGTCGCCGGAGTCATCTTGCTGACTTTGTTCGGCTGGCGGCAAACTCGTGCGCCGCAACCCCTTCTCCCGCCCAGGGTGGTCATGGACCGTAACCGGGGCGGGGCCTACCTGACGATCTTGATCGCATCCTCGGGCATGTTCGGGATCTTCCTGTTCCTGACCTACTACATGCAGCAGACCCTTCATTTCACTCCGGTAATAACTGGCGTGGCGTTCCTGCCAATGATCGCCTGCACGATGGCGACCTCGATCACGACCAATGTCGCGCTGATGCCCCGGATCGGGCCCAGGCCGCTAGCTCCGACTGGCCTGCTGCTGGCCGCTGCCGGCCTTGCGCTGCTGACCCGGATCGACGTGCAGTCAACCTACGCCACTGACGTGCTGCCGCCGTTGCTGATAGCCGGCGTCGGCCTCGGCCTCGTGTTCGCCCCCGTGTTCAACTCCGGCACCTTCGGCGTCGCGCGACATGACGCGGGCGTAGCCTCGGCCACGGTCAACACAGGCCAGCAGCTTGGCGGATCGATGGGCACGTCGTTCCTCAACACGATCTTCGCCAGCGCCGTCGCGGCTTACATCGCCAGCCATCTCCGCCCCGCAACCGCTGTTCACGGCCGGCCCAGTCCTCTGCTCGCCGTCCAGGCGCTAATCCACGGATACACAACGGCGTTCTGGTGGTCGGCAGGTATCTTCGCCGCGGGCGCGCTCGTGGCCCTCACGTTGTTCCGTAACGGGCCGCTCACCAAGCCGGCTCAGCAGATGGCCGATTTGGGCGAGTCAGCTAACACGGCCTTCGAGACGGCCAGCAATGAGAGCTAGCAGTACCGGCTTCCCGCTTCTCTGACTCGTAGCACTTCCCTGGCCGCAGTCCGGACTTTGCCACATTCATACGCCGGAGTTGTTCAGCCTGGCTTGAGGCCGGTGTGCTCCGCGGTAAACGCCAGCATGTCAGCGAACTCTGCGGCCAGCATCCGCTTGGGCTTGCCTAGTCCGTGCCCGGTGGCTGCCTCGATCCTGAGTAGCACGGGCGCATCGCCTGCCTGGTCGTGTTGTAGCTCGGCGGCGAACTTGTAGCTGTGCGCCGGTGCCACCCGGTCGTCGTGGTCGCCGGTGAGGATCAGCGTCGCCGGATAGGTGGTGCCTGGGCGAAGGGCGTGCAGCGGCGATATGGCGTGCAGGAACGCAAAGTCTTCTGCTACGTCCGGATCGCCTGCCTCCGCGATCCAGGCGGCGCCAATCGTGAACTTGTGGAAGCGCAGCTTGTCCATGACGCCGACCATCGGGAGCGCCACCGCTGCGAGATCCGGCCGCTGCGTCATCACTGCCCCGACGAGGGTGCCGCCGTTGCTGCGGCCGTGCAGCGCGAGCTGGCCGTGGGTGCTGACGCCGCTGGCGATGAGGTGCTCGCCGACCGCGATGCAGTCGTCGAAGACGTTCTGCTTGCGCTCGCGCTGGCCGGCCTCGTGCCACTGCCTGCCGAACTCGCCACCGCCACGCAGGTTCGCCACTGCCAGCGCGCCGCCGCCCGCGAGCCAGGCCGGCCAGGCCGCCTTGAACGCTGGCGTCATGGCCTTGTTGTACCCGCCGTAACCGTAGAGCACGGTGGGCAGGGGCAGCCCGGCACCAGCCGGGCGCAGCAAGAAGTAAGGCACCGTGGTCCCGTCGGCGCTGGTAGCCGACCGGCG
>JASHXW010000591.1 GCA_030043395.1 Streptosporangiaceae bacterium | reverse complement strand
CCGGCATCGCCGTACTGGTCGCTGGACTTGCAGCCCATCTCAGGGATCACCAGCCACGCCCTGCCCGGACTCGGCCCCGCTGGCTACATCGTCGTTTATGGCCCAGCCGTGGTGAACCCGGCTGCGTTCCACGGCGTGCTTACCGCGAGCCAGGCCTCCTGGTACGTACTGCCGCAGGCGACAGCCCTGGCCCGCGGCACTGCCGGCTCGCTCGCCAGCAGCACCAGCGCGGCCTCGACGAAGCTGGCCACCTCGATCCTCCCTTACGGGCTCCAGGTGAGCTCTCGCCTGCCGAAGGTACTGGCTGGCCTGGCCAGCACCATCGTCTTGGCCAGGTCGCTGTTCACCATCGCTGAGTTGCAGCTGCTGCTAGTTGCCGCAGCCGGACTTGCGCTGGCGGCGCGCCTGCTAGCCAGCCTGCGCGAGGAGGAGTCAGCGCTCCTGCGCGCTCGTGGCGCGACGAGGTGGCAGGTGGTGCGGCCGGTCCTGGCTGAGGCGGTCGTACTCGGGATCGTCGCCGGGACGGCCGGCGTGCTGGCCGGCACTCTGCTGACCGGCGCGCTGGCTCACGCGGCGCGCCTGCACGGCTTTCAAGTCACTGGCATAACTGCCCTGGCCTGGCTCTCGGCGCTCGCGATGCTGATGCTGTGCGCCGCTGTCATGGCCTGGCCAGCCCTGCATGCCATGACCCCTGATGCGGCCCGGAGCCGGCAAGGCCGGCAGGCCCGGCTCGCCGGAATCGCCTGGGCCGGCGGCGATCTTGCCGTGGTTGCGCTCGCGGTGCTCTCGATCTGGGAGCTGCGCGGCTACTCGGCGGTCGCCCACTCCACGGCCGGCTCGCTCGGGATCGATCCCGTTGTCGCCGTCGCTCCCGCGCTCGCGCTGGCCGGAGTGACGCTGATCCCGCTGCGCGCGCTGCCGCTGCTGGCCAGGCTGGCCGACAGGATGACGGACCGCGGGAAGCGGCTAGCCGCCGCGATGGTCAGCTGGCAGATAGCCAGGCGCCCGATCCGCCAGGCGGGCCCTGTCCTGCTCGTCGTCGTCGCGACAGCCACGACCACGCTGGCCCTGGCCGGCTACGCGAGCTGGCGCCGGTCAGCGCAGGACCAGGCCGCCTTCGCGGTTGGCTCGGACGTGCAGGTCAATGCCCCGGCCGCGGCGTCACTGAGCGAGGCCGACGCGATCAGCCGGGGACCGGGTGTCACCGCTGTGACGTCGGCCAGCGTCGCTCGCATCGGTGGCAGAGCCCAGCTGATCGCCCTGGACGCGAGCACGGCAGGCAAGGCGATCCTGCTGCGCCCCGACCTGTCGCCGCTTCCGCTGAGGTCGCTGTGGCGGCACATCACCCCGCAGCGGCTCGCCGGCCTGGTGCTTCCCGGCAAGGCGGACCGGCTGGAGGTCCTGGCCGCGCTGCGGCCAGCACCGCACACCAGCGCTCGGGCACTTCAGCAGGATCTTGGCCCGCCCTCCGTGGCGGCCTGGATTCAGGACGCCAGCGGTGGCACCTATGAGATACCGGCCGCCAGTTCGCTGCCCGCCGACGGACAGCAGCATGCGCTCATCTTCCAGCTGTCAGCCACCCGGCAGGCCAGCTACCCGCTGCGGCTGCTCGGTCTCACGGTGACCTATAGCCTGCCGCCCTACGACCCGGCGAGCCCGTCCTCAGCGCCCGCCGCGGAGCTCAGCATCGATTCCCTCGCGGTAGCCGATACCGCCAGCGGCTCGTTCGCCCGGCCGTTCTGCCGCGGCGCCGCCCTGGCGGCCTGGCGCGCGACCGGATCGTCGCCGCTCGTGCCGACAGGGCCAGCGGGCGAGTACGGGCAGCTCACTGCGCGGAACGGCGTGCCGCCGGCGATCGTGAGCTGGCATCGCGAGGCCGGAGGCGGCCGGCTGCTCACGTTTAATGCCGGGCACGATCCATCGGCATACATCATGCATCTCGTCGGCATCGCCGGAATGATCCCGGGAGACGTGTCGATCATGGCGCAGACGCGGTTCCAGAGCGGAAGCGCGGCGATGGCAAGCGCCAGCGGCGCTCCCACTATCCCGGCCATCGCCACCAGGGGGTACCTAGCGAGCAGGGGCCTGCGCATCGGATCAATCGTGGCGGTCCCGCTCAACGGCTTCGACGTCCCGCTGCGGATCGTCGCGTCAGTAGTCAGGTTCCCTACCGTGTACGGGCGCAACCAGGCCCTGATCGCCGACCTCGCGCAGGTCAACGATGTGCTCGCCGCGTACCAGGTGCCGCCCATGCCGGTAACCCGGTGGTGGCTGCGCACCGCGCATGGCGAGGTACCGCACCTTCCGGCCGGCCTGTCCGTCACCGTCCGCGCCAGGCAGCAGTCGGCCCTGCTCACCAACCTGCTGCTGACAACCCCCAGGCAGGCCATCCTGGCCATCGGAGTGGCGGCGGTGCTGCTTGGCGTGCTCGGGTTCTCGGTCAGCGTCGCTGCCAACCTGCGCTCCCGGCGGACGCAGAGCGCGGTATTCGCGGCACTGGGGGTGGGCAGGCAGGCCCAAGCCAGGCAGCTATGCCTGGAGCAATCCGCGCTGAGCGTTCCCGCCGCCGCCGCTGGCCTGCTGGCCGGGATCGGCCTGGCCCACCTGATGGTGCCCGCGATCACCCTCACCACCGATGCCATGGATCCCGTGCCGTCGGCCCTGGTCATAGTGCCACTCGGCCCCGCCGTTGCCCTGGCCCTTGTCACGGCCGCCGTGCCGGTGGCCGCTGCCGCGCTCTCAATCATGCGCAGGCCGGACCCGGCGACGCAGTTGCGGGCGGAGGCACGATGAGGACGCTCTGGTGCCGGACGCATGCCGCGTGGATGATGCTGACCGGAAGCGCGGCAGCCGCGAGCGTCGCCTTCGGCCTGCTCGTGTTCATCTCGGTCCTTGCCAGCCTGGCAATCCCGCGAGCGGGCTCGGGGTTGCGCACCATGGCGCTGCGGCGAGTGATCGCGGCTTCGCCCCTCGACGACAGGACTGTCATCGCCACCGTTGGTGCGACGTCGATGGCTGGCGTCTACGGCCCGAGCGCTTTTGTCTCGAACGAAGGACCCGCTACCCAGGTTCGGGCCCTGCGGATACCGGCGGCCGACATCGCCAAGGTCGGCGCCACCCTGAAGTCCCGGCTGACCGCCGCTGGATTGCCGGTGACCAGCTACCCGCCGTCCTGGGCCAGCTTGACCACAGGCCCTGTGCCGGTGACTGGATCGTCGCCGAGAGCCGGGTATGGCCAGCCGCAGGTCGAGCTGACATACCGCACGGACCTGGCCAGTTACAGCCATGTCGTGGCCGGGCGCCTTCCGGCCGGCGGACTGGTGACCGGGCACCAGGCCGTGGTCGATGCCGCGGTAACCTCCGTGACCGCCGCCAGGCTGGGCCTGCGGGTTGGTTCCACGCTGGCCGCGGGTAAGGCGCTGCAGCTGGTGATCACCGGGATCATCGCGCCGACCAGGCGGGCTTCGACCTTCTGGACTGAGGATCCGCTGGCGGCCGGGCCCGGGCTGACGCCAGGCAGCTCGACCCAGCTCAAGTACTGGAGTGGCGCCCTGTTCATCGGCGCGGGCGGGCTGCCGCTGATCGAAGCCAGGATGAGTCCCGTCCTGATGCAGGTGAGCTGGGTTTTCCCAGCAGCGCTGCACAGGCTTACCGCAGGTCAGGTCAGCGGGCTGCAGGAGAATATCGGCAGCATGGTCTCGTCCGGGACGACGGTGCTCGATCCCGTCACCGCGAGCCCAGTCAACCTGTCGGTCGCATCCCAGATCCCCCCGATGCTGACGTCGTTCATTACCGCCGAGCATGCAGTCGCCCCCGTGCTCGAGCTGGTCTACGTCAGCCTGGCCGTGCTGGGGGCGGTGGTGGTCCTGCTCGGCGCCCGGCTGGTGGCCGAGCGTCGTACGGCGGACTTCACGCTCATCAGGGCGAGGGGCGCGGCGTTGCATCAGCTCGCGTGGCTGGTCCTGCGTGCCAGCGTGGTCATCGCGGCGATCGCCGGCGCGGCGGCGGCGGTGCTCGCCATCTGGATGACCCCCGCCCAAGACGACCAGGTGAGCTGGTGGCTGGCCGGCAGCACCATTGCCGTCGCGCTGGCCGGCCCCGTGCTGATCGCGATGCTCCGGCACCGCGTGGCGACTCCCGCCACCGCCAGGCCGGGCGGCAGGCCAGGCTGGCGGAAGCCCGCAGCCCGGCGGATCGTC
The DNA here is from genome assembly GCA_030043395.1 of Streptosporangiaceae bacterium. Next base: position 346 of record JASHXW010000591.1, on the reverse strand, counting down.
GTCGAGGCCGCGCTGATCGCCGGCGCCGTCGGCGGGCTTGCGGTGCTCAGGGACCAGGGCCTGACCGGCGGGAACAGGGCCATCTACCCCAGTGCCGCCCCGGTGCTGCTCGCGGTTCCCGTGGCCATCCTCATGTTGCGCTGTTACCCGCCCGTCGCCCGCGAGCTGGCCAGGATCGCGGGCCGGTCACGCAGCGTCGCCGTATTCCTCGGCCTGACCCGGGCTACCCGTACGCCACCCGGCGGTGCGTTGCCAGCCTTCGCCCTCGTGCTGGTACTGGCCATGGTCGCGTTCCCGGCCATGATCAGGGCATCCGTGAGCCGCGGTCAGGTGGCTGCGTCCTGGC
>JASHXW010000590.1 GCA_030043395.1 Streptosporangiaceae bacterium | reverse complement strand
CCGCGCCAGCGGCCACAAGCAGCCGGGCAGCGGTCCGGCCGGTCATTTCCGGGACACGGCGCTCCGCTGCTACCGGTTCAGCCTGGGTCGGCAGCATCCCAGGCACGACGCTCTCCGGCGGCATCGTTGCAGGTGCTCCCCCGATTCCCGGTGCGCGCCCGAGTTGCCGGAGCTCGCCAAGGAGCACGATGCGGCGGCTGATAAGCCAGGCTCTCGCGGCGTCAACGCGGCCGAGTTCGGCCTCGATCCAGCGCAGCTCGGCTGCCTGTGGCCCGGCCAGCCAGATGCCGCAGCTTGCGCAAGCCGGCTCGCCGGGATCGGTCTGGGTAGCGCATCCCGGGCAGTGCTTGAGCGCTGGGGGAAGCGAATCAGTTGCTGTGCGCATATCGTTCACTGTGCCGGCGAGCAACGCCAGCCGGCATCGGCTGGACTACTCAAGATCCGCGCGCCCGTACCTAGCACCACCCGGGTAGCAGGCACTGAGTAGCGGACACCGGGAGCGCCATGACGAGCTTGCAGGCGCCATTGTGGCGATCCATCGCGGTGTTCCGCGGCGCCTCGCTCGCGTACGCGGCGATCTTGCTGCTCATCCGGCGCACCGACTACACGCACTGGGGCTGGGCCTGGGGCGTCCTAGCCGCGATGGCGATCTGGACCGCGGTCAGCACGGTCGCGTACTCGGTTCCCGCCAGGCGGACATGGCCGCTGCTGATCACCGACCTCCTGCTGACCGTTGCCGCCTTGCTGTCGACTCTGGTCCTGCAGACGCACCAGGCACTGAATCTGGGTGTCATGCCGGTTACCGCGACGTGGCTCGCCGGACCCGCGCTGGCCTGGGCCGTCGTCGGCGGAGTTCGGGCGGGCGCGGTGGCTGCCGTGATCATAGGCGGCTGCGCGGTCCTGCTCAGGGATCCGACCGTCAGCAAGACGTCCCAGGGCACGGTGCTCGACGGGCCCGTCATCTTGCTGATGGCGGCCATGATCGCGGGTTACATCACCAGGCTCACGACCAGGGCCGAGCAGGCCCTGCAGCAAGCGACCGAGATGGAGGCGGCGAGCCGGGAGCGAGAGCGCCTGGCCCGATCGATCCACGACTCCGTACTCCAGGTCCTCGCGATGGTCCAGCGGCGCGGCCTGGAAGCCGGCGGCGAGGCCGCCGAGATCGGCCGGCTGGCCGGCGAGCAGGAGGCGGCGCTGCGCGCACTCGTCACCGGCGACGGGCTCGTCGCTCCCCCAGCCGGCGAGCTGGACCTAGCCGTTCAGCTCTCCCGGGATGCATCGGCGCTCGTGGAGGTGATTACGCCAGGGGAGCCTGTTCTGCTTGAGGAAAGAACAGTGCTGGAAACGGCAGCTGCCGTCCGCGAGGCCCTCGACAACGTGCGCCGCCATTGCGGGGAGACGGCCAAAGCCTGGGTCCTGATCGACGACGAGGGCGAGAGCGTGAACGTCACGGTCCGCGACGACGGCCCGGGCATCGCGCCGGGACGGCTCGGCGAGGCCGCAGCCGAGGGGCGGCTCGGCGTCAGCCATGCGATCAGCGGCCGGATCCGCGATCTGGGCGGCAGCGCGGACATCGTCAGCACGCCAGGGACGGGGACCGAGGTCAGGCTCCGGGTCCCGCGACCCGCCCACCTTGCCTAAGTCGGCCGCGGGGGCGTGTCGCCTCATGATCTCGGACGCGCACACCTGCGATCCGCGTGCAGGCGTCCCAGTTGCCGGCTGAAGACGCTCTAACGCCAGTGCGCGACGGCATCCGGGCTGTGAGAATGGCGCCATGAGCGAGCCGGCGAGCCGCGTCATGATCGTCGATGACCATCCGATGTGGCGCGACGCGGTCGAGCGCGACCTTGCCGAGGCCGGCTTCGAGGTCGTCGCCGCGGTCGGCGAGGGATCGCAGGCGCTCCGGGTCGCGGCATCGGTCAGGGCCGACGTCGCCGTGCTCGACCTGCAGCTTCCCGACATCTCTGGGGTGGAGGTCACCAGGGGCCTGCTCGCCGCCCATCCGGGCACCAAGGTGCTGATCTTGTCGGCCAGCGGGGAGCACCGCGACGTCCTCGACGCGGTCAAGGCCGGCGCCGCTGGCTACATCGTCAAGTCAGCCAGCCGCGGCGAGCTGCTCGACGCCGTGCGGCGCACGGCGGACGGGGACGCCGTGTTCTCGCCCGGGCTCGCCGGCCTCGTGCTCGGCGAGTTCCGTCGCCTGGCTGTCCACCCCACGCCGGATACACCGCAGCTGACCGAGCGCGAGGCCGAGATCTTGCGGATGGTCGGGACGGGCCTGTCCTACAAGCAGATCGCCGAGCGGCTGGTCCTGTCGCATCGCACGGTTCAAAACCATGTGCAGAACACGCTCACGAAGCTGCACCTTCACAACAGGGTGGATCTGGTCCGGTACGCGATCGAGCACGGCCTGGACACGGCGCCGGACTGAAGGCCGCAGGTCAGGCGGCCAGGGGACTGAGCCGTGGCAGCGTGATCGTGAACCTGGTCTGGCCCGGCCTGCTGGTCACCTCGGTCCGGCCGTGATGAGCGGCGGTGACCGCCGCGACGATTGCCAGCCCAAGTCCAGTGCTGCCTGATGCCCTCGACCTGGCCGCGTCACCGCGCACGAACCGCTCGAACAGGTTCGCCTGCAGTTCCGGCGGAATGCCCGGCCCGTTGTCGGTCACGGTGAGCGCTACCTCGCCGGGGTCAGGCACCGTCATGGCCACTGTCACAGTCGTTCCGGGCGCGGTGTGCTGACCGGCGTTGCTGAGCAGGTTCACCAGAACCTGGTGCATCCGGTGCTCGTCCCCGCGGACCATGACCGGCTCGTCGGGCAGGTCAAGGACCCAGTGGTGGTCAGGCGCGGTCATCCGCGCGTCGCTGGTCGCGTCGATGGCCAGCCTGGTCAGGTCGAGTGGCTCGGCAGCCAGCGGTCGCCCGGCGTCGAGCTGCGCCAGCAGCAGGAGCTCGTCGACGAGCTCGCTCATCCTGGCCGACTCCGCCTCCACCCGGCTCAGCGCGTGCGCCACTTCCGGCGGCACCCGGCCCGGGGCCCGGCGCGCGTACTCGGCGTAGCCGCGGATGGCGGCCAGCGGCGTCCGGAGCTCGTGACTGGCATCGGCGGCGAACCGGCGCAGCCTTGCCTCGCTGGTCGCACGCCGGGTCAGGGCCGACTCGACGTGCCCGAGCATGCGGTTGAACGCCGCGCCGAGCTGACCGACCTCGGTTCGAGGATCAGCGTCAGGTACTCGGTGCGGCAGGTCGACCTCGCCGCTGGACAGCGGCAGGTCGGTCACGCCGACCGCGATCGCCGTCATCCGGCGCAGTGGCCGCAGCGAGAGGCGCACCCACATCGCGCCAAGCAGCCCGGCCAGCGCCAGGGTGGCCGCGAAGACGCTGATCTCGGTGATCGCCACGTCGCGCAGCGTGTGCTGCACCTCGGCCAGCGGCAGCCCCGTGACCAGGACCGAGTTTGAGCTGTCGCCGCTGTGCACCGCCGAGAGCAGGTAGGTGCCCTTCAGGGAAGACAGCGTGCGGGTGACTGGCCTGCCATCGGTGGGCAGCGCGGCCAGCACGATCCTCGTGGTTTCCGACGGGTCGCACGGGCTGTTGACGATGGACGCGTTGACGACCTGGCCGCCGACAAGCTTCGCGGTGAAGGTCCCGGCGTTTTGCCCGCTGATCTTCCCGCATCCGGGAACGGCTCCGGGCGGGCTGTCGTCGTCGTCGTGGTCTGCCGCCGGACCACCGGGGCCATAGTCGCTGTGCTGGTCAGGCGCGCC
>JASHXW010000589.1 GCA_030043395.1 Streptosporangiaceae bacterium | reverse complement strand
CTGAGCGAGATCGTTCACGCCCTGGACCTGCTCGAAGTCCGGGCACTCGACAGTGACGACGCGGTATCCGTCATTGCCCAGGACGCTGACCGCGTCGGTGAGGTACTCCTCGCCTTGAGCGTTCTCGGTGCGCACCCGCTTGATCGCGTCGGCGAGCAAGTCACCGTCGAAGGCGTACATCCCCGAGTTGATCTCGTTGATGGCCCGCTGCTCTTCGGTCGCGTCAGCCTGCTCCACGATGGCCGCGAACTCGCCGTGCTCGTCCCTGATGATCCGGCCATAGCCCGTGGGATCGGGCGCTCGAGTAGTCAGGATCGCCGCGGCCGCGCCCGAGCTCTCCCGCTCGGCCACCAGTTCCGCCAGCGTGGCACCCCGGAGCAGCGGCGCGTCGGCGTAGGTCACTACGACGGTGCCGTGGATGGTTCCGACGGCCTCCAGGGCCACGCGCACCGCGTGGCCAGTGCCGCCGAGGTAGTCCTGGACGACGAGGACCGCGTCCGGCACCTGCCTCCTGACCTGCGCTCCCACGGTCTCGCCCTGGTGCCCGACGACCACGACCAGCCGCTGCGGCGCCAGCTCGGCGGCGGCGTTCAGCACGTGCCAGAGCATGGTCTGCCCGCACACGTTGTGCAGCGTCTTGGGAAGGCTGGACTTCATCCGCGTACCCTCGCCAGCAGCCAGCACGATCACTGCGGCCGGGGCTGGTGCGCTCACTCGGTCGGCTCCCTCGGCATAGCTGCGGGTGGTGAACGGGACGTGAACGTTGGAGGGCTGACCCGTGCGGGGATCCATCCCCGGGTTAGCAGAATACCTCCCAGAAAGCCTGTCAACCCTCGCACCCCGAGAGGACTCAGGCGACACTACGAGGTGTGACAAGCTGGGTGCTGCACGTCGACCTTGACCAGTTCATAGCGGCTGTCGAGGTGCTCCGCAACCCAGAGCTGCGCGGCCGGCCCGTGGTCGTCGGCGGTGACGGCGACCCGACCAAGCGCGGAGTTGTCAGCACTGCCTCGTACGAAGCCAGGGCATACGGCGTTCACTCTGGGCTGCCGCTGCGGACAGCGGCGCGCCGCTGTCCGCAGGCCATCTTCCTGCCAGTCGACAAGGCGGCGTACGAAGCGGCATCCGCCGTGGTGATGGCCGCGCTGCGGCGGCTCGACGCGGTAGTGGAAGTAATGGGCTGGGACGAGGCCTTCCTCGAGGTCCACACCGAGGACCCGGAGTTGTTCGCGAAAAATATCCAGGATCAGGTGCGGGAGGCGGCCAGGCTGGAATGCTCGGTCGGCATCGGCCAGAACAAGCTCCAGGCCAAGATCGCCACCGGATTCGGCAAGCCAGCGGGGATGTTCCGGATCACCAGCCAGAGCTGGCCCGAGCTGATGGGCCCGCGGCCGACCGACGCGCTGTGGGGGGTCGGGTCGCGGACCGCGCGGCGCCTTGCCGGGCTCGGCATCAGCACGGTGGCCGAGCTCGCCGCGACGCCGCCGCGTGACCTGGCCGGGCACTTCGGCCCCACGATCGGCCCGTGGCTGGTGCAACTCGCGCACGGCATCGACCTGTCACGGGTCACGGCCGAGCCGTACCTGCCACGCTCGCGGAGCAGGGAAGTCACCTTCCAGCAGAACGTGACCGACTGGGCGCAGGTGCGCGCCGAGGTGGCCAGGATCGCGCGCATGGTCTGCGACGATGTCGCCGCCGAGGGACGGCCAGCCATCCGGATCGTGGTCAAGGTGCGCTATGCGCCGTTCTTCACTAAGACCCATGGGCACGCGCTGGCCGATCCGACCCAAGCCTGCGATCAGATCGAGGCGGCGGCCCTGGCTGCCTTGGACGACTTCACCAGGCACGACCCGGTCCGCCTGCTAGGCGTCCGCGCCGAGTTCGCGGACGACTAGGCCGGTCGGGTGGTGGACGATTTTCAGTCAGTGGACGATATTCACGCGAAAATGCATGAAAATCGTCCAGTAACTGATAAGTGTCCACCGTCCGCGCGTTGAGCAGGCCCGATGGCCGTCGGACTTTCCAAGTCGATAGAGGCGGGTAGCTCCCGGGCGAGTGCTCCCGGGCGAGGATTCGAACCTCGGTTAAACGGACCAAAACCGTTTGTCCTGCCGGCTAGACGACCCGGGACTGAATTCGACTGACACTGTACAGGTGACTCGCGAACCCGGACGTCCCTCATTTGGCCCGCCCGGTTCGGGTTCGACCACCAGCCGGTTCGGGGTTCGACCTACCCTCCCGGCTGGACGCATGTTCAGTGGCCAACTGGGCAGTTCAATGAACGCCACATGTGCGACGCAGGAATTCTGTGGGATCTCCCTCTAGGGGTCTTGCGGAACCTACGTTACCGTAAGCTACGGTTACGTAAGCGTATTCGCCCAGCCCATGACCTCGGTTATGCGGATCGCTCTTCCGACCGGCCCTGCGAGCCTTCAAGGATCCGTGATGACCGCAACGACCGACATCCCAGCGGCACTTGCCGAGCTGGCCAAGCCAGAACCGCTAAGCCGCCCGGAGCCTCTTCCTGACCTGGAACCCAAGAAGCGAGGCCCCGGTGCACGCATTTTGATCTCCACTTTCGTCGGCGTGCCGATGCTGGCGGTCCTCGCCGCCGTGCCCGTTGGCCTGATCTGGCACTTCCTAGACTGGCAGACGATCCTGGTCGGGTTCGGCTTCTACCTGGTGTCCGGCCTCGGCATCGCCATGGGGTTCCACCGCTACTTCACGCACACCTCCTTCAAGGCCAATCGCCCGATGAAGATCGCGCTCGGCATTGCGGGGTCCATGGCGATCGAGGGGCCGATCCTGAACTGGGTCGCTGACCACCGCAAGCATCACAAGTACAGCGACAAGGAAGGCGACCCGCACTCGCCGTGGCGGTTCGGCAACGACTGGAAGGCCTTGCTCAAGGGCCTGTTCTGGGCGCACATGGGCTGGCTGTTCGACCGGAACATCACCTCGCACAAGAAGTTCGCGCCCGACTGGCTAGCAGATCGCGATATCCGGGTCATCCACCGCTCGTTCGCCCCGCTGGTCGCCGCCACGCTGATCCTGCCCGCCGTGATCGTCGGCCTGTGGACGTGGTCTTGGCAGGGCGCGCTGATCGCGTTCTTCTGGGCTAGCCTGATCCGCGTCTCGTTCCTGCATCACGTCACCTGGTCGATCAACTCGATCTGCCACACGTTCGGCAAGCGTGAGTTCGAGGCGAGGGACAAGTCGAGGAACGTGGCCTGGCTCGCTGTCCTGTCCTTCGGCGAGTCCTGGCACAACCTGCACCACGCCGACCCCACGTGCGCCAGGCACGGCGTATTCAAGGGTCAGATCGACATTGCCGCGCGCTGCATCTGGCTGGTCGAGAAGCTCGGCTGGGTGTGGGCGGTCCGCTGGCCCGACGAGATGCGCCTCAACGGCAAGAAGATCGGCGCGATCAGGGAGCTCGGCTCCATGACCAAGCGTCCGGTTGCGGCGACCGATTGACCTGGGTGGCTAAGCGGTGGATAACTCCGGTTACCCATCGCCGACAGTTCAGGCATGATGGGGCAGGTGACCAGCCAGCCCCCGGCGTCCGGCCGTAAGCGTATGACCGGCAAGGAGCGGCGTGAGCAGCTCCTCGACATAGGCCGACGCTTGTTCGCCGAGCGCGGCCTGGACGGCACCTCCATCGAGGAGATCGCCGCCCAGGCCGGCGTCTCGAAGCCGGTCGTCTATGAGCACTTCGGCGGCAAGGAAGGGCTGTATGCCGTTGTGGTCGACAGGGAGGTCGATCGCTTCCTGACAATGGCGACCGAGTTGCTCGAGGGCAACGACACGATGGAGAAGTTCGAGGTCGCCGCGGTCTCGCTCCTCCGCTACATCGAGGACAACAGCGACGGGTTCCGCATCCTGGTGCGCGACTCGAACCCGGCGTCCGGGTCAGGCACCTTCGCGAGCCTGATCAGCGACATCGCCAGCCAGGTCGAGTACCTGCTCGGCGACGTGCTCAAGATGCGCGGCTATGACCCCAAGCTCGCCCCGGTGTACTCCCAGATGCTGGTTGGCATGGTCGCGTTCGCCGGGCAGTGGTGGCTCGACGTGCGCAAGCCGAAGCTCGAGGAGATGGCAGCGCACCTGGTAAACCTGGCCTGGAACGGGCTGTCCACGCTCGATCCCAAGCCCAAGCTGTCGGATGAGGCTCAGCGCATCCTGCGCGAGCAGCCCAAACGCCACTAGGCGCTAGGACTCACGGCACGCCCCTTCTGAGCGACCACGAACACCCTGCGGAACGGGAACACTGTGCCGAACGGCTGCCGCGGGTACTCCTGTCGCAGCAGCGCACCGTACTCGGCCATGAACTCATCCTTCTGATCAGCGTCCAGCGCGGCGATCACAGGCCGCAGGCCAGTTCCCTGGATCCACCGCAGGGCGGCGTCCTCCCCGCTCAGCACGTGCAGGTACGTCGTCTCCCACGCGTCGACGGCGCAGCCGGCCTCCGCGAGCAGCGCAAGGTAACGGGCAGGATCACCAGCCTGCCGGTTCAGCTCGACTCCGCCGAGCAGCGCATGCCAGCGATCAGAGCCGATCATCTGGCGCAGCAGGCGATTAGTCGGCGCGTCGGCGTTGCCCGGCATCTGGAACGCGAGCCAGCCGCCGTCCGTGAGCGCGTCGACCCAGCGTGGCAGCAGCTTCTCGTGATCCGGGATCCACTGCAGCACGGCGTTCGAGACGATCACGTCGACCGGTTCGCCTGGTTCCCAGCTCCTGGCGTCCTCGAGCTGGAACCGCAGCCGCGGCACGCCGCCACCGCCCGGCGCCCCCGCGCCCGCGCCCGCGGCACGCGACAAGTCGGCAAGCACCTCGTTCGCCGCGGAGATCATCTCGGCCGAGCTGTCGAAGCCGATCACCTCGGCCATCGGCCACCGGCGGCACAAGTCGGCGGTCAGCTCGCCAGGACCGCAGCCGATGTCCACGACGACCTGCGGCTCGGCCGCTCCGATCCGGGCTATCAGCTCGTAGAACGGACGCGACCGCTCGTCGCCGAAGAGCCGGTACTGGCCGGGATCCCACATCGCGCGCTCCAAGATATCTTGATATCGAGATTCATCAGCCTTTCTAGCGTCAGTACCTCTCGATGTCAAGAGATATGCTGCGTGCGTGGAGGGAACCACGCGCGGAGTGCGCGACGAGGTCGACGACCTCGTCGCTGGCTGGCGCGCGGAACGTCCCGACCTTGACCTCGAACCGCTACAGGTGCTCTCCCGCATTTCCCGGCTAGCCCGGCATCTCGACCGGGCCAGGAGGGCAGCGTTCACCGCGCACGACCTGGAGACCTGGGAGTTCGACGTGCTATCCGCACTACGGCGGCAGGGGCCGCCGTACCAGCTGAGCCCAGGCGCCCTGCTCCGGGCGACCCTCGTCACATCGGGAACGATGACCAACCGGATAGACCGGCTGGCCGAAGCCGGACTCGTCGCCAGGTACCCCGACCCCGCGGACAAGCGCGGCGTGCTTGTCCAGCTGACCGAACGAGGCCGCGAGGTGGCGGACGCGTCGCTGACCGATCTGCTTCAGCAGGAGCGGGAGTTGCTCGGCGGCCTGAACGCTGCCGAGCGCACCCAGCTTGCCGATCTGCTCCGGATCCTGCTCGGGCCGTTCGACACCGACTCGCCCGGCTGACCTGCCCGGACTGCGGACACCGCGCCGACTGGCACGACTGCCTGGCAGGTCCGAGCGCGAACCGCGGGACGTAAGCTCGCCACTATGCCGATCACGCGACCTGCCGCCCAGGCTGGCCGCCGGATCGTGCTGAAGCTGGCGCTGACGCTCATCGCGGCCCTCCCGCTGCTCGCGGGATGCGCGCTGCTCAGCTCCAGCCCTGCGGCATCTCATCGCAGCGCGGCACGCACGCGCGCCACTCACGAGAGTTCCGCTACCGGCATCGCGGCGCTGCGCGCCGGGCTGACCAAGCCAGGCGACCATCCCGCGTACTACCTGGCGCTCGGTGACTCGCTCTCCCAGGGCCTGCAACCCGGCCCGTTCGGTGGCGACGAGCTGACCGCGCAGGGTTACCCGAACCAGCTCGCCTCGCGGCTGCGGCACGTGATCCCTGGCTTGCGGCTCGTCAAGCTCGGCTGCCCGGGCGAGACCACCACGACGATGATCCACGGGGGCATCTGCTCGTACGCGGCGGGCAGCCAGCTTGCGCAGGCGGTCAGGTTCCTGCGGGCACATCGCGGCGAAGTCGCGCTGATCACCATCGACATCGGCGCCAACGACCCGAACTCCTGCGTGATCGGCGCCCAGCCGCTGACCATCCCGGACTGTCTTTACCACCGCCTGCCGGAGATCCAGCGCAACCTCGGCACGATCCTCGCGCAGCTGCGGTCCGCAGCCGGGCAGCACGTCCTGATCGTCGGCATGACCTACTACGTCCCAGAACTCGAGCTGTGGCGCACGGGCCGGTCTGGCAGGCAAATCGCGATCATCACCGACGGCCTGGCCGCCGGCGTCAACAAGCTCCTGATCGCCAGGTATCACCGGATCGGGGCACGCGTAGCCAACGTCTTCGCGGCCTTCGGCAGCACGGACTTCGGCTCGGCGCTGACCAAGGGCCTCAATTCACGTATCACGCCGCCGAACGTGGCCGCCATCTGCAGGCTTACCTGGATGTGCGCGTCACCGCCTCGCGGGCCGAACGAGCACGCCAACAACGCGGGCTACCGGGTGATCGCCCAGACCTTCTGGCGAGCGATCATCAGATAGCGCCCGCCTTCATGATCCCGAAGACCTCGTCGGCGAAACTGCCGACGTACTCTCCGAGATGATCGAGCTGAAGCCGCACGGCTAGCCTGACGTCTCCTCAGCCAGCTCGAGCCAGCGCTCTTCCAGCCCGGCGCGCTCGGCCTCGACCTCGCGCAACTCCTCGCCGAGCTCGATCAGCACCGTGTAGTCGGCAGCCGCTTCGGCAAGCGCCTCGTGCAGCTCGGACTCCCGTCCGGCCAGCCGCTCGATCTGGCGATCGAGCCTGGCCAGCTCCTTCCTGGCCTCGCGCAGCCGAGCCGCCGACGGAACCACGGCACCGTTCCCCGACGAGGCGGGCGAGGCCGGCGCGCCGGACAGTCCACGAGACACAGTCGCAGCCGCCGACGCAGTAGCCGGCGCGCCAGCCTGGCCGGCCTCGCGCAGCGCGAGGTACTCATCCACTCCGCCGGGCAGGAAGGCGACCTTGCCGCTGACCAGGGCGCGCACGTGGTCGGTCACCCGTTCGAGGAAGTACCGGTCGTGGCTGACCACGACGATCGAGCCGGGGAATCCGTCCAGCAGGTCCTCGAGCTCGGTCAGCGTGTCGATGTCCAGGTCGTTGGTCGGCTCGTCGAGCAAGAGCACGTTTGGCTCGTCCATCAGCACCATCTGAAGCTGCAACCTGCGCCGCTCCCCGCCGGACAGCTCGGCGACCGGCGTCCACTGCCGCTCGCCGCTCAGGCCGAGCCGCTCGAGCAGCTGGCCAGCCGACAGCTCCCGCTTGCCGATCCGCACGGTGCCCCTGACCTGCTGCGCCGCCTCGAGGACGCGCAGATCGGGATCGACAGGCGCGGGCTCCTGCGTGAGGTATCCGAGCCTGACCGTCTTACCGGTCACGACGCTGCCGCTGAATTCAACTTCCTTGGCATAACGCGGCTCCCCGCCCTCGGTGCCGTCCCCGGCCGGCTCGCCATCAGCAGCGGGTCCATTGCCGCCGCCTCCGGCCAGGACGTTGAGCAACGTGGTCTTGCCGCTACCGTTCACGCCCACGACCCCGACTCGATCTCCCGGCCCGAGCTGCCAGGTGACGTCATCGAGCAGCAGCCGCTGGCCGGCTCGCACGCTCACGTCGG
>JASHXW010000054.1 GCA_030043395.1 Streptosporangiaceae bacterium | reverse complement strand
CACGCCATAGGCGCCGAGTTCGGCGAGCTTGTAAACAGCGCGGTCGGCGGGCATCGGCGGCCGGACTGCCGAGCCGAATACATCGACGCCCTGCCAGCCAACGGTCCAGATGCCGAACGAGAAATGGTCCTCGGGTGCCGGGGTATACGGGTCGGCGCTCACTGCTCCTCCTCGCTTGCGTGCTCAGATGCTGCTCGCTCAGATCCTGCGCGATCAGCGCCCGCGAGCGGTAGTACTGACGCCACTGAGCCGACGGATACGGGCGTGATCAGGACCCGCTCGCGGCCGACCCGGCGCTCCTGGCCCGCCAGCGCCAGCGTGCCGGCCAGCCTGATGTCAGCTGACGAGGCGCCGATGCCGATGTCGATGATGCCGGGCTCCACGATCCTGGTCCCGTCGCGCCCGTGGAACGACGTCCTGTCAGCATGCAGCCGGAACGTCACCCGCTTGACCTCGCCGGCGGCAAGCGGCACGCGCGCGAAGCCCGCGAGGTAGCGCTCGGGTCGTGCTACCTGGGCGACTGGGTCGCCGAGATACAGCTGGACGACCTCGGCGCCTTCCCTGCCGCCGGCATTGCGGACCAGGAAGCTGACCTCCGCCGTCCCGTCGGTTGCGATCACGCAGTCCGCGCGGGCGCTGCCGGGGGCCGTGGCTGGGCCGGCCCCGGGCGCTGGGGATTCCTGGCCTGCCGGGTGAATGGCCAGGTCAGTGAACTCGAAGCGGGTATAGGAAAGGCCGTGGCCGAACGGGAACAATGGCGTCGGGTCGACCGAGCTGACGTCGGTCTTGCCAGCCAGCTTGGGGCGCAGGTACGAGGACGGCTGGCTGCCCGGATTGGCGGGCATCTCGACGGGGAGCTTGCCGCTCGGCACGACGCGGCCGGAGAGCACGCCAGCGATCGCCGTGCCGCCCTCCTCGCCGGGAAAGAACGCCTGCACGATCGCCGCAAGCCGGTCAGCGCCCTCGATGGCGTAGGGGCGGCCAGTTACCAGGACCAGGATCACCGGCTTGCCGGCGTCGGCTAGGGCGTCAAGCAGGTCCTGCTGGGCACCGGGCAGCCGCAGGTCAGTCGCGTCGCACCCTTCGCCTGAGGTACCGCGTCCGAACATGCCTGACTCATCGCCGAGCACCGCGATCACCAGGTCGGCTCCGGCAGTGGCATCCACCGCAGCCGCGATGCCGGAGGTGTCGTCCGACTGCACCTCGCAGCCGCGCTGGTACCTGATCACCGCGTCACCGAGCTCTGCCCGCAGTGCCGCGAGCACGGTCGGGACCGCGACGCCGATCTCGTCGGCGCCTGCCTTGTAGCCGAGGTGCCGCGGGAAGGAGTAGCAGCCGAAGAAGGCGAGCGGATCGTCCGCGAGCGGGCCGACGACCGCCAGCCTCAGGCCCTCGTCGAGCGGCAATGCCCTGGTACCAGCCAGGGCAGCGCCGTTGACCAGCGCCGCGTTGTTCGCCAGGAGCACGACTGACTGCTCGGCGAGCAGGCGGGCAAGCTGCCGGTTCGCGGGCGGATCGAGATTGGCAGGGACGTCGGAATCACCAGGAACAGGCGACCAGCCCGGGTCAAGCAGGCCAAGGTCGAACTTCTGCCGCAGCACCCGGGCAACGGACCGGTCCACGAGCGCCTCGGGTACCTCGCCGGCGCCGACCGCCTCGGCTAGCGGCGCGCCGTAGCAGACTTGCTCGGGGAGCTCCACGTCGATGCCGGCCCGCAGGGCCAGGGCTCCGGCGGCGGACGGCGATGCTGCGACGCGGTGCAGGGTATGCAGGAAGGTAATCGCGCGGTAGTCCGACACCACGACGCCGTCGAATCCGAACTCCTCGCGCAGCATGACAGTCACCAGATCGGCATCCGCGCTAGTCGGGACGCCGTCGATGCTCGTGTAGGACGGCATCACCGACCGGGCTGCGCCATGCCGGATCGCCATCTCGAAAGGAGGCAGGATCACGTCGGCCAGCTCGCGCGGTCCGATGTCGACTGGCGCCAGGTTGCGGCCGGCCCCGGACGCCGAGTACCCGGCGAAGTGCTTCAAGGTCGCGATCAGCCCCGCGGACTGCAGGCCCTGGACGTAAGCGGTGCCGATCACGCCGACCAGGTAAGGGTCTTCGCCGATCGTCTCCTCGACCCGGCCCCAGCGCGCGTCGCGTACCACGTCGAGCACGGGCGCCAGGCCCTGGTGAATGCCTGCTGCGTGCATGCTGCGCCCGATCGCCGCCGCCATTTCGCGCACCGCCCGCGGATTGAAGGCCGCACCCCACGCCAGCGGGGTCGGGAACACGCTCGCGGTCCACGCGGTCAGGCCGGTCAGGCATTCCTCGTGCACTATCGCCGGGATGCCGAAGCGGCTGCCCTTGACCACCTGATCCTGAAGCTGGGTGAGCCTGGCGATCCCTGCGGCCCAGTCGACCGGCGCGGAGCCGAACACGCGGGTGAGCTGGCCAAGGCCATTGCTGAAGGCCGGCTCCTGATCCCCGTCGGCATCGGCATGCGAATCGCCGTCAGCTTCCGGGGCTACCTGCACCTGGCCGTCGCCGTCGCGCAGCCACACGCTGCCGAGCTGAGCGAGCTTCTCGGCGAGCGTCATCTGGCCGATCAGTCCGGCGATGCGCTCGGTGACCGGAAGGGCGGGATCCCGCCAGTAGCCGTCTGGGCCGTCCGTGCCGTCAGCCGAGTCGGCCTCCGCCAGGACCGGGCCGGGCTGAGACGCGCTCGCGACCGCGGCGCCCGCCGAAACGCGATTCCCGACAACTATCGCTGGCGGCTCGGCGGCGGGGTCTTCGGTCTTCATCGACGCGGGCCTCGTTTCGTCGGTGACCCTGGCCGGCGGGACCGGCGCAGGGCGGGCAGGTGGGCGATGGTGGGCATTGACCCGACCTGAGTGCTAGTCGTAGACGGCTGTGGACTCGCGGACGATGAGCTCCGTGGCCAGCTCGACGCGCTTGCTGGCCAGCGGCATTCCATCGATGAGGGAGGTGAGCATCTGGCCCGCCGCGCGGCCCATCTCGGCGAGCGGCTGCGCCACCGTGGTCAGCGGCGGTGAGAGCCACTCGGCCATCGGGAGGTTGTCGAAGCCGACCACGCTGAGGTCGTCGGGAATCCTGAGCCCTCGCTTCCTGGCGGCCTCGTAGACGCCCATTGCCTGGGTGTCGCAGCCAGCGAAGATGGCGGTGGGGGGCTCGTCCAGGTCGAGCAGCTCACCGCCGAGCACGAAGCCGCCTTCGTGCTGGAACTCGCCGTAGCGGACGAGCCTCGGCTCGTAGGGCAGCCCGGCCCGGTCAAGCGCCGACCGGTAGCCGTCGATCCGTGCCCTGGTGCACAGGTACTCGGGCGGTCCGCCGATTGCGCCGATGCGCCGGTGGCCGCGGCTGGTCAGGTGGTCGGTGGCGGCCAGCCCGCCGGCCCAGTTGGTCGCGCCCACGCCTGGCATGTCGGGGTCAGGCAAGTTCGCAGGGTCGATGACGACGATCGGAATGTCGGCGTCGCGTAGCTGGCCGAGCTGGGCAGCGGTGACCTCGGAGGTGACGACCAGCACCCCGTCGGTGTCATGGCTGGCCAGGGC
>JASHXW010000588.1 GCA_030043395.1 Streptosporangiaceae bacterium | reverse complement strand
GCCCAGTGTGCTCATGCCAGGTAGACGCAGGCGGTGCGCAGCCGGTTGCGCGGCGCGGTCGCTCATCCCGAAGACCTGG
The DNA here is from genome assembly GCA_030043395.1 of Streptosporangiaceae bacterium. Next base: position 6,414 of record JASHXW010000588.1, on the reverse strand, counting down.
TCGGCACATTCGCCGGCGAAGTCCACGAGATCATGGATCGCCCGTCCTTACGCCCGCAGGTCGCGGCGCTCAACCTCGTCGCCCCGGCCGATCAGGATGACCGAGACGAGCTCGGGCTCAAAGAGGCCATGACCGATCAGTCCGGGTGTCGCTGACAGCATTGCCGCCAGCTCCGCTGGACGCTCTGCCGAGCCGTGGTAGTCACCGATCAGGCCGCCGTCGGGACTCGGCGGGCAGTCGCGAAGAGTCACCTGCCCGAGCCGGCGCATCGTGGCAGGCAAGCCGAATGTCAGCAACTCGACGGGGATCGGCGGGTGCAGGATGTCAACGGGCTTGGTGGAATCGGCGATGACGACGAAGCAATCTGCGGCGGCCGCGACGATCTTCTCCCGGGTGTGCGCGCCTCCGCCGCCCTTGACTAGCCAGCCATCCGGCTCGATCTGGTCGGCCCCGTCGATCGCGATGTCGAGGTGGTCAAGGCCCTCGAACTGCTCGACGGCCAGGCCGAGCTTGGTCGCGGCCTGCGCGGTGTGCACTGATGTCGCGACGCACCGCAGCGACAGCTTCCGGCGCGCGAGCGCCGGAAGCAGGTAAGCCGCCGTTGTCCCGGTCCCCAGCCCGACCCGCATGCCGTCCTCGACGAGCAGCGCCGCCGCCTCGGCGGCGGCTTGCTTCTCCCGCTCAACATCCACCCCGCTAGTCTCTACGATTCGCCAGGCGCCGTCCTGCCGACTGGCCCGCACCAGCGGATGGGAGCTTGTTCTGCCTGACATAACCGCTAACCACTGCATGGCACTATGTGTCCCATGACCTCCAACAAGAACGGCCTGCACCCCGACGACCACGTGATCGTGCTCTTCGGCGCTACCGGTGACCTGGCCAAGCGCAAACTGCTCCCTGGTTTGTTCCACCTGGCCAAGTCCGGCTTGCTGCCGAAGGGCTACCGCATCATCGGCTCGGCACCAGCGCAGTTCGCGATGACCGATGAGCAGTTCCGGGCGCACGCCAAGTCGGCCGCGGCGCAGTTCGGCTTGGCCAAGCCGACGGGCTCGGCCTGGCAGGAGTTCCAGGACCGGCTGCACTTCGGCGCGGCCGACCCTGACGACCCCAAGCCGCTCCTGGAGGCCGTGCGGCAAGCCGAAGAGCAGATCGGCGGCACGCCTCGCCGGCTGTTCCACTTGGCCGTCCCGCCGAGCGCGTTCGCTGACGTCGTCCGCATGCTCGGCGACACCAAGTTGTCGGAGAACTCGCGGGTCATCGTCGAGAAGCCGTTCGGTACCGACCTGGCGTCGGCCCAGGCGCTGACCGATGTGATCCACTCGGTCTTCGCCGAGGACCAGATCTTCCGGATCGATCACTTCCTCGGCAAGGAGTCGGTGGACAATGTCCTGGCGCTGAGGTTCGCGAACGGCCTGTTCGAGCCGATCTGGAACCGCGACCATCTCTCGCACGTGCAGATCGACGTGCCCGAGAAGATCAGCATCGAGGGCAGGGCCGCGTTCTTCGAAGGGACCGGGACGTTCCGCGACATGATCGTCACCCACCTGTTCCAGGTGCTCGGGTTCGTCGCGATGGAGCCGCCGTGCCAGTTCAGCGCCAAGTACTTGCGCGATGAGAAGGCAAAGGTCTTCAGCGCGCTGCACCCGCTCGACCTGTCACGGGTCGTGCGCGGGCAGTACGCCGGCTACCGGGACGAGCCCGGAGTCGCCCCTGACTCGCAGACAGAGACATTCGTGGCGCTGCGCGCCGAGATCGACAACTGGCGCTGGGCCGGGGTGCCGTTCTACCTGCGCTCAGGCAAGTCCATGGCGCAGCGCCGCCAGACGATCACGCTCGGGCTGAAGGAGCCGACGCTGCGGATGTTCCCGAATGTGGCGCACCTGCCGTCCGGTGAGCGATTCAACGAGATCGTTATCGACTTCGACGATCCTGGCTGGATCGCGGTGCGCTTCCTGGCCAAGCAACCGGGCCCGTCGATGCGGCTGCGCGAGGTCGAGATGACCTTCCGCTATGAGGACTCGTTCCACCGCATGCACGAGCTTGAGGGCTACGAACGGCTGATCCTGGAGGCGATGATCGGGGACCAGTCGCTGTTCACGAGGTCCGATGAGATCCTGCGGCTGTGGGAGATAGCGACGCCGCTACTGGAGAACCCGCCCGAGGTCGAGTTCTACGAGCCAGGCTCATGGGGCCCGGCGGCGTCGATCAAGCGCCTGATCGCGCCCTACCGCTGGTACCTGCCGGACGGCAAGGAGTAGCTCCATCCTGCGGATCCTGGCGTAAGCCCGGCGATCACATGAGCGGCCAGCTGTGCACGGGCTCGCCGGTGTTCATCCGCTCGATGTAGCCCTGGGTCATCAGGCGCAGCGCCTCACCCCGCTCGCGAACTCGCGCGTCCTGCAACCGGCGGGCCGATCGCACCTGCCACGAGGCCCCGTTCTGCCCGGTGAGGCAGCGCTGCTCGATGTGGGACAGCAGCCTTTCGGCGTCCGCGGAGTCCACGCTCAGCCGGTCCAGGCCGCTGGTCGCGAGTTGCAGCAGGTGCCGCAGCGTCAGCTCGGTCACCCCGATCATGCCGAAGCCTGGCCAGTAGACCTCTGCGTCGAGGCCAAGCCGCGCTCCGGCTGTCAGGTTGGCCCCGGCCGCCGCGAACGACATCTGGCTCCATACCGGCAGCTCGGCTGCGGCAAGTTCGCTGACGAGGCCGCAGAAAAAGGCCGCATTGGCGAGCACGTCGACGAGTGTTGGCCCGGCGGGCAGCACGCGGTTCTCGATCCGCAGGTGCGGCGCGCGGTCGGCCACCGCGTAAACGGGACGATTCCAGCGGTAGACGGTGCCGTTGTGCAGCGTCAGCTCGGCCAGGTCCGGGATGTCCCCGTCGTCTAGGGCGGCCATCGGATCGCCGTCCTCGCACAGCGGCAGCAGCGCGGGGAAGTACTTCAGGTTCTCCTCGAACAGGTCAGCCACGGACGTGATCCATCGCTCGCCGAACCATACGCGCGGCCTGACTCCCTGGCGCCGCAGCTCGGCCGACCGGGTGTCGATGGCCTGCTCGAACAGCGGGATCCTGGTCTCCGCCCACAGCTCGTGCCCGAGGACGTAGGGCGCGTTGGCCCCGATGGCGACCTGGATGCCGGCGATCGCCTGAGCCGCGTTCCAGCAGCTTGCGAAGTCCTCCTGACTCACCTGAAGGTGACACTGCACGCTGGTGCAGGCTGCCTCGGGCAGGATGTGGTCCACGTACGCTACAAGCCGGTCACGGCCGTCGATGCAGATCCGCATCTCCTCGCCGCGAGCAGCCATGATCTGGTCGTTGAGCAGCTTGAAGCGCGGGGTGGACGAGATGACATGCTCGCCGATGTCCGACTCGCGCAGGCTCGGCAGGATCCCGATCATGGTCAGCTGGCTGCCGCACGACCTGGCGCGCGGCAAGGCGCGAGACAGCGTCCCGCCCAGCGCCGCCTCCATCGTCTTGAAGACGTCGCCGGTCAGCCAGGCTGGGTCGCCGTCAAGCTCGATGTTGAACCGGCCCAGCTCGTTCACCCATGCGAGATCGCCGATGGCGGCGAGCACGTCCTCGTTGTTCATCGCGGCACGGCCGTGCGCGTCGACCAGGTTGAACTCGATTTCCAGGCCGATGCTGGGAGCTTTCCCGTCGAAGAGTGCCTCGCGCAGTATCCGGTGAAACGCGTCTAGGCAGATGCCAACTTTCTCGCGATATGTCCGATGATCCCTACGGGTGATCGTGACCGCAGGCACGTCGCGGCCCATCGATGGCCCTCCAGGTGCAACTTGCGCTAGCCGCTATCTACCCACATAAACACGGAAAGGGCATGCTGACCAGGGGCTACATCGCAGGGTTAGCTGACGGCAGCAGCCATCCGCCGGACCGCCTCGGTCACCAGCTCAGGCGACGTCCCGATGTTCAGGCGCGCGAAGCCAGCTCCCTGGGTTCCGAAGAACGTGCCCGGGCTCAGCGCCACCCGGCCTTGCTCAAGGAACACGGCCGCGGGATCGTCCCCCAGGCCGAGCTTGCGGCAATCCAGCCAGGCCAGGAAGCTCGCCTCGCCGGGCTTGTAGCCGACCTCCGGAAGGTGCTCGTGCAGCAGCCGTTCGAGCAGCCAGCGGTTCTGGTCGATCTGCGCGACGGCGGCGTCGAGCCAGTCGACTGCCTGCCTGAAGGCTGCGATCGAGGCGAGCACGCCCAGGTGCGAGGAGAGGAGCGCCTCCCAGCGCTCGGTCAGCAAGGCCGCGGCCTCCGGCGACCCGGCCACTGCCAGGCCGCACTTCAGGCCGGCCGTGTTCCAGCCTTTAGAGGCCGACGTGAACACGAAAGCCCGCGTCGCCATCTCGTGGTCCAAGGCGCCGAACGACACGAACGTGCTGCCAGGCAGCACCAGCGGGGAGTGAATCTCGTCGACCAGCAGTGCCTTGCCGTGGCGCTGGCACAGCTCCGCGATCGTCATCAGCTGCTCGCGGCTCCACACCCGGCCGAGCGGGTTGTGCGGGCTGCACAGCAGGTAGGCGCTCACGCCTGGGCTGCCGAGCGCCCGGTCGATCACGTCGAAGTCCAAGTCATAGCTGCCGTCGTCCAGCCTGCGTAGCGGCGCCTCGATCACCTGGCGTCCGATGAAACCGAGCCGCAGGAAGAACGGGCCGTAGACGGGCGGGTTGAGTACGACACCGGACCCGGGCTCGGTGATGGCCAGCAGCACCTCGCTGATCGCGGTCATGACATCCGGCACCGGGAATACCCACTCCGGCTTCGGCGCCCAGCCAAGACGCGTCGCCGCGAAGGACGCGTACGCGTCGCCCAGCTCGCCTGCGTACGGGTAGCCGGTGTCACCGATGGCCAGCGCAGCCCGCACCGCCTCGCTGAGCGGCTCAGCCAGCGTGTAGTCCATCTCGGCCACGAACGCGGGCAGTACGTCGGCCGGGTACCTGCGCCACTTCTCGCTCTTGCGCCTGGACAGTTCGGCAAGCGTGCAGGTCCCCAGAATCGCGTCCACCCGTGCGATGCTAGCCACCGCTGCTGGCTAGGAGTCAGCCGAGTCAGGCCGCTCGCGCCGGGCCCTCGCCGCCGCGGCGGACGCCGGATGCTCGACGAGCGCGATGACCCGGCTGGCCATGAACCTGGCGGTTCGCACCGGCGTGCCGCCCCTGGTCAGTTCGCTGACCTCGATCAAGCCGCGCCTGGAGACCACCTCCACGCGGCGCCCTGCCCGGGTCGCTGCCACCTCGTAGGTCTTGGTCACGTCGCCGGCGTCCACGACAATCTCGACGCGATCACCCTTCATGTCTTTTTGCTACCCGCAAACCTTGCCGATTACTTGCCTTGAACAGGGGTAGTGAGCGTCGGCTGGCACTTAACCCTTCCGCCAGCGAAGGAGTGATTGCAATGGCTGGGACGATGCGGGTCCGCAGGAGCCGAGGGGCCTTCAGCGGCTTCCTGCTTGTCTTGCTCGGGGTCTGGGGCGGCCTCATCCCGCTCGTCGGACCGTACGTGCACTACGCCTACACCCCTGACAGCACCTGGACGCTGACCACCGGCCGGGTCTGGCTCGAGTTGCTGCCCGCCGGCGCGACCGTGATCGGCGGACTGCTCGTCATGATCAGCAAGGTTCGCCCGCTGGCGATGCTCGGGGCGACGATCGCGATCCTGAGCGGAGCCTGGTTCGCGATCGGGCGCACGCTGATGCCGCTGTGGACGTCGACCGGCCAGGGCGCGCCAGTCGGCGGGCAGCTCGCCAGGGCACTGGAGCAGATCGGCTTCTTCGCCGGCCTCGGCGCCGTCATCATCTGCGTGGCAGCCGTCGCGCTCGGCGGCCTGTCCGTCGTATCCGTGCGCGACAGCATCGCGGCGACGAGCATGGCCGCCCCGGCCGGCGCGTACACGAGCAGTGGCGCGTCAGCTAGGTCGAGCCGGCTGCCGAGAGTCTGGCCGCGCGGTGCTGGCAGCAGCAGTGGCGCGACGACCGGGAGCCAGCCAGCCGCGGGCAGCGAGGCTGACACCGAAGACAAGCCAGCCACGGAAGGCACCAGGACAGGGATCTTCTCCAGGAAGGTCGGCGCTGGCAGCAGCTCGAGCAGCTGATCGCTCCCGCCGGCTCCGGCAAGGCCGGGCGGCCCGACAGCGGCTGGTCACCGCGGGGCTCGTCCGGCCTGGGCAGGGCCGCAGCGCCTGGGCTGGTCACCCCAGGCGCCGGCCCGCCCGTTCCGGCAGAGCCGGGCAGCGCCAGGCCAATTCTGGTCGTTACCGCAGGCGCGCCCGGCTCCGCCGGCCACGGGAGGCCGGCATCGCGATGTCACCCGTGAGGTAGCGCTCGATGGACGGTCCGATCGTCGCCGCGAGCTCGTCAACGCTCGCTCCGGCGACAGCGGGCAGCCGCAGCACCATCCTGGTCAGCGCCAGGC
>JASHXW010000587.1 GCA_030043395.1 Streptosporangiaceae bacterium | reverse complement strand
CAAGCAACGGACCAGGCATCTGCTCGCTGACCGCCAAGGGCGGCGTCAGCCACTGTCCGCGGCCGGTGGCACGCCGCCTGCTGCCCGCTGCCACCCGGAGCACCCGCACGGTCACCGGCCCGGTCGCTGACCCGGCCACCTACCTGGACACCAGGACCTGGACCAGCGGCGGCGGGAACACCTTCCCCGGCGCGGACTACCCGTGGGGCATGATCCAGTGGAGCCCGGACACCCTGCCCGACCGCGCCGACGGCGGCGGCTACACCTTCAGCAACACCCTGCTCGACGGCTATGCCCTCACGCACCTGTCGGGGCCAGGCTGCGCTGCGGCCGGGGACGTGCCGATCCTGCCGATGACCGGCAAGCTGCCCAACGGCGACCCCATTGACGTGCGGACGAAGTTCACTCACTACGGCGAGGTCGCGCACGCCGGGTACTACTGGGCGGCCAGCAACCAGCCGAACACGATCCAGTCCGCGTTCACCGCGACGGCGCACAGCGCGATCGGGGACTTCACCTTCCCGAAGACCAGCCGGGCGGACTTCCTGATCAAGCTGATGGGCAGCGAGCGGAAGGACACGGCCACCACCGCCACGATCGTCAGCGACACCGAAGTGCAGGGCTCGGTGACCAGCGGGGACTTCTGCGACGAGAACTCCTCCTACGGACCGCAGAAGTACACCGTCTACTTCGACATCAAGTTCAGCCAGCCGTTCTACCGGTATCGCGACATCATCGAGCCCGGCTCCGCGGACCCGAACTCGATCTTCCTGATCTTCAACACCAACACCGACCCGACGATCTACGCCAAGGTCGGCATCTCCTACGTCAGCACCGCCAACGCCGCGCTGAACTGGGAGACCGAGCAGCCAGGCTGGCACTTCCTGAATGTCAAGAGCGCCGCTCAGAAAGAGTGGAACAGCCTGCTCGGCGAGATCAGCGTGTGGGGTGGCAGCGAGGCAAGGACGCAGGAGTTCTACAGCCTGCTGTACAAGGACATGCTCCAGCCCAACATCGTCAGCGACGTGAACGGCCAGTACCTAGGCTCGAACTACAAGGTGCAGACGCTTGCCAGCGGACAGCAAAACCAGTACAGCATGTTCTCAGGCTGGGACATGTACCACTCGCAGGCCCAGCTCGTCGCGATGCTCGACCCGCCGGTGGCCAGCGACATGGCGCAATCGCTGATCAACTACTACTCACAGAACGGCATCTTGCCGCAGTGGGCCTACCTCAACACCGACAACTACGTGATGATCGGTGATCCAGCGGACTCGATCATCGCCGACTTCTACGCTTTCGGAGCCACCGGCTTCGATACCTCGGCCGCGCTGACCGACATGCTGGCCCAAGCGGACAGCGTGAACAACGTCAGGCCGGGAGAGGCCCTCGAGGCCGAGCTCGGCTACCTTCCCGCCAACGCGAAGTACGCGTGCTGCCACGCCTACGCAATGGTCTCCTCGCTCCTTGAGTACGACACGGCCGACCTGGCCCTGTCGTTCTTCGCTTCGGCTCTCGGGGATTCCACGGACGCGGCGATGCTGCAGCAGCGGGCGAACAACTGGACGAACTTGTTCGACCCGGCGACCGGCCTGCTGACGCCGCGGTATTCCAGCGGGGACTTCATGAGCGGCGTGGGACCGACGACGACACACGGCTATGACGAAGGCGACGCCGAAGAGTACCTGTGGGACGTGCCGAACAACTACGCCGGCCTGTTCGCCGACCTAGGCGGCGACAATGCAGTGATATCGAAGCTCACCGCCTACCTGTCATCGCCTAATGGCTACGGAGTGCACGCCGAGCTGTCTAACGAGTTCGACCTGGGCGAGCAGAACGCACTGGACTACGCTGGCGACCCGGCGGGCGCGCAAAATAGTGTGAACCTCGCTCGCTCCGAGCTGTACCTGCCGGGCCCGTACGGCCTGCCGAACAACGACGACCTCGGGGCCGAAAGCTCGCAGTTCATCTGGGAGATGCTCGGCCTGTACCCGGAGAACCCGGGCAGCGACAACCTTGTCCTGAGCAGCCCGGGCTTCCCGAACGCGATAGTCAACCTGCCCAACGGCAACACCATCACGATCAAGGCCCCTGGGGCCTCCACCACCCAGTACTACGTCAATTCCCTGACCATCAACGGCACCCTGGATAGCAGCCTGTACGTGCCATTCTCGACCTTGGATCAGGGCGCGACGACGCTGGACTTTGACCTGGTCAAGTCGCCGACTACGTGGGGCGACAACACGTCCGACGCGCCGCCTTCCTACCCGGACCCGCCATCGTCTTGACCTGCCGAAATCCCAGCGATTGATCTTTAGCTTCGATAAGGTCGTCTTCCGTCCGAAGGCTGACACGTATCGACGACGGGCAGGTGCATGTACATTCCGGCCAGGATTTCCCTGGCAGCAGCTCTCACCGTAAGCAGCCTTCTTATATCCGGTTTGCAAGGCTCTCCCGTCACTCGCGGCACGGTGACGCCATCCAGTGACGGACCAGGCGTCTGCTCGCAGACGGTCACCGGGACCGTCTCCCACTGTCCGCGGCCGGTGGCACCCCGCCTGCTGCCCGCTGCCACCCGGAGCACCCGCACGGTCACGGGCCCGGTCGCTGACCCGGCCACCTACCTGGATACGCGGACCTGGACCAGCGGCGGCGGGAACACCTTTCCCGGCGCGGACTACCCGTGGGGCATGATCCAGTGGAGCCCGGACACCCTGCCGAACCGGGCCGACGGCGGCGGCTACACCTTCAGCGACACCCTGCTCGACGGCTACTCGCTGACTCACCTGTCTGGACCAGGCTGCCTGGCCGCGGGCGACGTGCCGATCCTGCCGTTGACCGGCAAGCTGCCCAATGGCAACCCCATCGACGTGCGGACCAGGTTCAGCCATCACGGCGAGGTCGCGCACGCGGGGTACTACTGGGCGACCAGCAACCAGCCGGACACGATCCAGTCCGCGTTCACCGCGACGGCGCACAGCGCGATCGGCGACTTCACGTTTCCCAGGACCGACCGGGCGGACTTCCTGATCAAGCTGATGGGCAGCGAGCGACAAGACACCGCATCCAGCGGGACGATCGTCAGCGATACGGAGATCCAGGGCTGGGTCACCAGCGGGGGCTTCTGCGACGAGCCTGCCTACTACGGCCCGCAGAAGTACACCGTCTACTTCGACATCAAGTTCAGCCAGCCGTTCTACGAGCACCGGATACTCGTCGACCCGGGCTCGAAGGACCCCAACTCCATGCTCCTGGTCTTCAACACCAGGGAAATGGCGAAGCCGACGATCCTCGCCAAGGTCGGCATCTCCTACGTCAGCACCGCCAACGCCGCGCTGAACTGGCAGACCGAGCAGCCGGGCTGGAACTTCGGCGCGGTCAAGCAGGCCGCGCAGGCCAAGTGGAACAGCCTGCTCGGCGAGATCAGCGTGTGGGGTGGCAGCGAGGCAAGGACGCAGGAGTTCTACAGCCTGCTGTACAAGGACATGCTCCAGCCCAACATCGTCAGCGACGTGAACGGCCAGTACCGGGGGTCGAACGGCAAGGTGGAGACGGTGGCCAGCCCCCAGGCGAATCAGTACAGCATGTTCTCCGGCTGGGACATGTACCACTCGCAGGCCCAGCTCGTCGCGATGCTCGACCCGCCGGTGGCCAGCGACATGGCGCAATCGCTGGTCAACTACTACTCACAGAACGGCATCTTGCCGCAGTGGGCCTACCTCAACACCGACAACTACGTCCAGGTGGGAGACCCGGCCGATTCGATCATTGCCGACTTCTACGCCTTCGGCGCCAAGGGCTTCCAGCTCCAGACCGCGCTAAACGACATGCTGGACCAGGCAGATCACTCCAACCGCGTGAGGCCGGGCGAGGAGCTCGAGGCAAGGCTCGGATTCCTGCCGTCGAACGGCAGGTACGGATGCTGTCATGCGCACGACTTTGTCGCCTCGCTGCTTGAGTACGACACCGCCGACATGGCCCTGTCGTTCTTCGCTTCGGCTCTCGGCCGCGACGGCCAGGCCGCGGCACAGCAAAACCGAGCGAACGACTGGGAGAATGTGTTCGACCGGAAGAATGACCTGCTCACCGGCCGGCTGGAGACGGCTAGTGGCTCAGCCGGAGGGTTCGTCTCGGGAGTCAAGCCCACCACGCAAGGCGGATACGTCGAGGGCGACGCCTACATGTACCTGTGGGACGTGCCGAACAACTACGCCGGCCTGTTCGCCAAGCTGGGCGGCGACCAGGCAGTGATACCGAAGCTCACGGCGTACCTGGCCTGGCCGAACGGCCGCGGGATGCACGCCGAGCTGTCCAACGAGTTCGACCTGGGCGAGCAGAACGCGCTCGACTACGCCGGCGACCCAGCCGGCGCGCAGAATGCCGTGAACAAGGTTCGCTCTGAGCTGTACAAGCCAGGCCCCTACGGCCTGCCGAACAACGACGACCTCGGGGCCGAAAGCTCGCAGTTCATCTGGGAGATGCTCGGCCTGTACCCGGAAAACCCGGGCAGCGACAACCTTGTCCTGAGCAGCCCGGGCTTCCCGAACGCGATAGTCAACCTGCCCAACGGCAACACCATCACGATCAGCGCCCCAGGGGCCTCCACCACCCAGTACTACGTCAATTCCCTGTACATCAACGGCACCTCGGATAGCAGCCTGTACGTGCCGTTCTCCTTGCTCGACCAGGGTGCCACCATGAACTGGAACCTCGGCACTAAGCCGACGACATGGGGCAACAGCACAGCCGACGCGCCGCCTTCCTACCCATCGTCCTGATCACCGCCGTTATTAAGTCAGCGGTATCGGCGCTCTTGGCGCGCCGCTAGCCTGGTCGGGCTAGCAGGCAAGGAACCAACGGAGGCACCGGTGGGCCCACTGGACGGTATTGGCGTCATCGAGATCGCGAGCCTCGCGCCTGCGCCGTTTGGCTGCATGATCCTGTCCGACCTCGGAGCCGACGTGCTGCGGATAGAGCGCACGGAGAGTTGCGGGGGTGGCGGCCCGGAACCGGTTGACCCGCTCACCAGGGGCCGGCGGTCGGTCGGCCTGAACTTGAAGGACCCGGCCGGGCTCGAGTTGCTGCTGAGGCTGCTCGGCGACGCCGACGTGCTTGTCGAGGGGTTCAGGCCCGGCGTGGCGGAGCGCCTGGGCTTCGGGCCCTCGGTGTGCGCGGAGCGCAATCCCGCGCTCATCTACGCCCGGATGACCGGCTGGGGTCAGGACGGTCCGCTCGCGGACACTGCCGGGCACGACATCGACTACATCGCGATCTCCGGCGCGCTTTACCCGATCGGCCGCGCGGGTGAACGGCCAGTGCCGCCGCTGAACCTGGTCGGCGATTTCGGCGGCGGCGGAATGCTGCTGGCGCTCGGCATCCTCGCCGCGCTGGTGGAGCGGCAGAAGTCCGGGCTCGGCCAAGTCGTCGACGCGGCGATGGTCGACGGATCGGCGCTGCTGACCTCGTTCATCTACGGGCTGCGGGCACGGGGGGCGTGGCGTGACGAGCGCGGGGTGAACATGCTCGACGGCGGTGCGCCGTTCTACGACACGTATGCCACCTCCGACGGAAAGCACGTTGCCGTCGGCGCACTCGAGCCGAAGTTCTACGCCGCCCTGCTGGCGGGCCTCGGGCTGGCCGAAGCGGCATTGCCCGCGCAACACGACGTCGCGGCATGGCCCGAGCTTCGCGCCAGGTTCGCCGAGGTTTTCGCCCAGCGGACCAGGGACGAGTGGGCCGAGACCTTCGCTGGCACTGATGCGTGCGTCGCGCCCGTGCTCTCGCCCGCGGAGGCGGCCGCGCATCCGCACAATGCCGCCCGCGGCGTCTTCACCGACGTCGGCGGCGTCCAGCAGCCAGCTCCCGCGCCGAGATTCGGCCGGACGACGGCTGGGCAGCCCGAGCCGCCGCGCCGCCCAGGCGCCGACACTGACGCTGTCCTTGCCGGGCTCGGCCTCGGCCAGGCCGAGATCGAGAGCTTGCGCACGGCCGGAGTCGTGCGCTGAGCCTGCTTGCCGGGGGACGCGCTGACCGGGGCGAAGAACCCGGCGGCAACCAGCCGGAGCCGGCGCGCAGTGGTCGCCGTTCGAGGCTGCGTGGCGGACCCGACTCCGAGATACTGCGGCTGGCGATCCCGGCGTTCGGAGCGCTCGTGGCCGAGCCGTTGTTCCTGCTCGCGGACTCCGCGATCGTCGGCCGGATCGGCACCGCGCCGCTTGGCAGCCTAGGAGTCGCGGCCCAGGCGCTGACCACTCTGGTCAGCATCTCGATCTTCCTGGCCTACGGGACAACAGCCGCTGTCGCCCGCCAACTCGGGGCGGGAGACCGGCAGGCCGCGATCAGGCAGGGCATTGACGGCATCTGGCTGGCTGGGGCGATCGGCGTGGTCGTGCTGGCGATAGGGCTGCCGCTGGCCACGCCCATCATCGGCGCGTTCGGTGCCTCGGCGGCGGTCACCGCGGGCGGCGTAACGTACCTGCGGATTAGCCTGCTCGGTGCCCCGGCGATGCTCGCCGTGCTAGCTGGCACCGGGGTCCTGCGCGGGCTTCAGGACACCAGGACGCCACTGATCGTGTCGGTGGCCGGAAACGTGATCAACGTTGTGCTGAACGCCACGTTCGTGCTCGGCCTGCACTGGGGCATCGCGGGCTCGGCGTGGGGCACGGTCATCGCGCAGAACGGCGCCGCGGCCGCCTACCTGGCCATGGTCGCAGCGGGCGCGCGACGAGCCGGCGTGAGCCTTGGCCTGGACCTGGCCGGCGTGAAGGTGGCCGCCCGCACCGGGTTCTCGCTGGTGATCAGGACGATAGCGCTGCAGGCCGTCCTGGTGGCCGCCACCGCGATCGCGGCCAGGCAGGGTGACGCGGCAATCGCGGCGCACCAGGTCGGGATGCGGCTGTGGTCACTGCTCACGTTCGCCCTCGACGCCATCGCGATCGCCGGGCAGGCGATCACCGGCAAGTACCTAGGTGCGGGCGACATCGTCGGCGCCAGGACGGTGACCACGCGGATGGTCCGGTGGGGGCTCGGGTGCGGCGCCGTGTTTGGCGCGCTC
>JASHXW010000586.1 GCA_030043395.1 Streptosporangiaceae bacterium | reverse complement strand
CCCGCACCAGCGACCCGGCCGAAGCGCTCACCTCGGTCACCGTGTTACCGAGAAAGTTCGCCACGAACAGGTCAGCGCCCCGCACCGCCAGGGCCCCGGGATGGCTGAACTTGTCGGAAGAGCCGGCGATCACCCGCACCAGCGATCCCGTCGATGCGTTCACCTCGGTCACCGTGTTGCCGCCGAGGTTCGCCACGAACAGGTCGGTGCCGCTCACCACGAGGGCGTGCGGGTGGTTGAACTTGTCGGGGAAGCCACCGACCACCCGGACGAGCGCGCCGGTCGAGGCGTTCACCTCGGTCACCGTGTTGCCGACGCCGTTCGCGACAAACAAGTCGGCGCCACTGACAGCCATCGCATCCGGGTGGCTGAACCTATAGGGGGAGCCCGCGATCACCCGCACGAGCGATCCGGTCGAAGCGCTCACCTCGGTCACGCTGTTGCCGAGGCGGTTCGCCACGAACAGGTCGGCGCGGCGGACCGCAAGGGCATCCGGATGGTTGAGCTGCCAGCCAGGAACGCGGACGCCCACGAGGCTTGGCCGGAACTTCGAGGCCATCGGCCGGGTCGATGCCGACGATGCGGCGGGATCCTTGTGAGGACGGCTCGCCGCTGCATTTTGACTGATGCCAAGGCCAGTGCCGATCGCCATAAGCGGCAACAGGGCGGCGGCGCTGATCGCCCACTGCCGTGGCGGGAGTCGACGCGCTTTCCCGAAGACGGTCCTTGCCTGTGACTTCTCGCTAGTCGCCGACGGCTTGCGCAAGTGCTGCATCGTTGTTCCTTTACGCGATGGCATCAGCCCAGAAGTTGCTAGCGCCCGGTCGTGCCATCAATCTGCTCGCGCAGGATGTCGGCGTGCCCGGCGTGCCGGGCCGTCTCGGAGGTCATGTGCGCGATCAGCCAGCGCATCGTCATGTGCTTGCCGTCGACCAGCCGGGCCAGGTGAGCCTCCGGGTCCCCGATGGAGCGAATCGCGCCGTCACTCGCGGCGATCGCGGCCCGGTAGTCGTCCAGCACCTCCGCGGTCGTTCGCCCCCGCGGCACCCGCATCCCTGACCCAGTTGCGGGCACCTGCGCGGCCCCGGTGAGGTGATACCCGAACCAGTTCCGCTCAGCCTGGGCCAGATGCTGCACCAGGCCGAGCAGGTTCGTCCCGGTGCCGACAAGCACCCGCCGAAGCTGCTCGTCGTCCAGCCCATCGGTCTTCTTCAGGACCGACTCCCGGTTGAAGTTCAGGAACGCGAGCGCCGTGTCAAGCTCGCCGGAGTCGACCCGAGGGACGGGCCGCCGCTGCGTCTCAGCCATCTGACGAGTCTAGGAACACTGATCGTCCCGGCTCACCGGAATCGATGGGCCCGGCTCCGCCCACGCTCGCTACTGCCCTACCCGGCCGTCAATGCACTCGCGCAGCAGGTCCGCGTGCCCGCAGTGGCGCGCGTACTCCTCGATCCGGCACACCCACATCTCACGGACGGCGATGCCCTTCCTGCCCAGCCGCGTGCTCATGTCCGGATACCGGGCCAGCACGGCATCGGTTGCCCGCTGCTCCCGGGCGAGGTCAGCGAATGCGGCATCTACCAGCGCCTGATCCGCAAGGGCATCCTCGAAGGCGGCATCGCCCGGCCCGTACAGGTTCGGTGCCGGATCTCCCGGCGCTATCCAGTTGCGCCAGTCTCGTTCCGCCTCGGCAAGATGACGGAGCAGGCCAAGCAAGGACATGGTGGACGGCGGCACGGACTGCCGCGCGAGCTGCCTGGGGTCCAGGTCCTCGCACTTCATCAGCAGGGTAAGCCGGTAGTTCCTCAGGTAGTCCTGTAGCGTCGCCAGCTCGCCGTCAGGACTGACCCCCTCCATGTTGCGGGGGTCGTCATCTGGGTCCGCCCACATGTCGGGATAGACGCTGGCCTTGGTCCACCGCGGAGGCATGACGCTCATTGCGTTCACGGTGGCAGGCTGCGGACAGGGCACGCAACCGAGTATTCGGGGTCTGTCAGGCCCGATAGCCCATGCCGGCAGCAGCATCTGGCACGAGCAGGCCGCACTACCCTGCTCCGGCGACCTTGACCCTGGCCGCCAGCGTGCCCGCGAGGCGAGCCAGCAGCGCGTCTTGCCCTGCAGAGGGCCCGTCGGGCCGGCCGGCGTGTGGTCTTAGCCAGGGCGCAGATCCGCGGCCGTGCCCGTCCGGTAGCTGAAGCCGCCATCACAGGCTGCGGCTTGGGCCTAACATGCAGGACATGAGATTGCTTGCCGCCTTTGCGGCGGTCGCGGTGCTGCTGGCTGGCTGCGCCTCCGGAGCACCCAGCGGGCATTCGGCTCGCCCGTCCGCGAGTACCACGCCGAAGCTGACCGACGCGGCCCTGTCAGCTGTGTCGGCCGTGTCCCCCAGCCTGGCATGGGCTGTCGGCAGTGACAGCTCCGGCGCGCTGATCATCCGGTGGAACGGAACGGCGTGGGATGCGGCTCCAGTGCCTCGCACCGGGGCCGGCAGCACGCTGACCAGCGTCACGGCCGTGTCCGCCCGCGATGCCTGGGCATCCGGCACCGACGGCGTCGGGAAGCCCATGATCCTGCACTGGAACGGCTCCGCCTGGATCCGGTCCAGCGGACCGGGCCTGTCGTCCGGGAAGCGCTTGTTCTCCATCGCAGCCGCGGCCCCGGACACGGCCCTGGCAGTCGGCGGCTTCCCTGGCGGCTACTGCGGCTACGGGGCCGCGTTCATCGCCAAGTGGACTGGGTCATCCTGGAAGCGCCAGGTCAGCCCGAACGCCGGGCCGCTTTCCGCCGTCACCGTCGGGCCGGCCGACAGGACCTGGGCCGTCGGAGGTTGCCTGAGCACCGTGATCTTCCGCCGCGAGAAGTCCGGCTGGGCGCGCGTTCCCAGCCCCAGCCCGGCGGACGGCGACGACGCCGTCAACTTGCTCAACGGGGTCGTTGCCATCTCCGCCAGCGACGCCTGGGCCGTCGGCGCCATCGCCGGCGTCCGCACCAGCCCGCTGATCCTGCACTGGGACGGCGTCCGCTGGAATCTGGTACCCAGCCCCGCTGCCCGAGACGGCCAGCTGCATGCGGTCGCCGCCACCTCCGCCACCAGCGCCTGGGCCGTCGGCCTCGCCTTCGGCCGCAAGACCACCGTCTCCCTGCTGCTGCGCTGGAACGGCGTCAGGTGGACCCGCGAGCACTGCCCAGGAACCAAGCTCACCGGCCTGACCGCGGCCGGAGCCGGCAGTGCATGGGCCGTCGGCGCTACCAAGAGCGGTCCGCTGATCCTGCACTGGACAGGCAGCCGGTGGGAGCAGCAGCCGATCTGACGCGTCAGGCAGAGACTGCCCGGGCACGCCGGGCGAGCTTCAGCGCGCCGTGCCCGGGGGAAGCCAGGGGCGACGCCAGCTAGGGTGCCCGGTGAGCAGCTCGCCAGCGCC
>JASHXW010000585.1 GCA_030043395.1 Streptosporangiaceae bacterium | reverse complement strand
CTGGTCCGGATCCGCGGCACCCGCCAGCGCCGCCACCAGGGGTGCGCCCGCGCCGAGCACGTCGAGTTGCAGGTCGATCGTGAGCGTCCGCTCGGCGGCGCTCGCGTCGGCGAAGCCCAGGCCCGCAAGCCGCCCAGCCAGGGTCGCCCCGCGCGGCATGGTCACGTAAGCACGGTAACGGCCAGCCGGCAGCGCACCTAGGGCACTCCCAGCGCAGTCCCCAGGGCGGTCAGGTCATGGCGGAGCGCGCCGACGGCCGGGCCGGTGATCTGCTTCTGGCCGACATACTGGTCGTAGACCTGAACGAGCTGGGCGTACTGCTGGTCGGTCTGCTGTGCACTGGCCTGCGCGCTGAACAGCACTTGCTGGAGCTGGTTGTACATGCTCTGGCCGGCTTGCTGGCTCAGGCGGCCATCGGAAACGCCCGCGCTCAGCTGAGCCACCAGCGAGCCGGCGGCTGCTGCCACGCGCGAGCCTGCGCCCGGGACGTGGTTCGAGGCGGGCTTCCCGCCATGACGCGGCCGGCGATCATGGCCAGCCGCGGCCGCGGGCGGGTGGGATCGCGCCGCAGGCTGGTGCCCGCCAGTGATCAGGACAGCCGCAAGCGCGCCTGCGGTGGCGGCAAGCGCCACCGCGAGCACAAGTTCAGTCAGCCTGGGGCGCCACCTGGCCGGCGGGAGCTTCGTGCCGGCCGCCGGTTCTTCTTCGGGCACGGGGGCGAGAACCGCGGTGTGATCTGGCGCCTGCACCGCCTCCAGCGCGGCCTTGACCGCGGCGGCGCTGGCCGGGCGCGCGGCCGGATCCTTGGCCAGGAGCTGCGACGTGATCCAGTCGAGCCTCGCGGGCAGGCCAGGGCGGCGCGCAGACGGGAGCCCGGCACTGTGGTGCACTTGCCGGTAGGCAAGCCCGACCGCGGTGTCCGCGGTGAACGGCGGCTCGCCGGTGAGCATCTCGAACAGCACGCAGCCGAGCGAGTACAGGTCAGCCCGCGGCCCCACGGGACGGCCCGCCGCTTGCTCGGGTGACAGGTACGCGGCAGTGCCGAGCACGGCCGAAGTCCGCGTTCCGCTCGCCGAGCCCTCCGCCCGCGCGATACCGAAGTCCAGGACCTTCACCTGCCCGTCGGACAGCATGATGTTCGCCGGCTTGATGTCGCGGTGCACGAGGCCGGCGGTGTGGGCGGCATCGAGGGCATCGCAGACCGCCGCCGCGATCGCCACGACGTCGTTGACCGGCAGTGCGCCCACGGAGTCCAGCAGCTGCCGCAACGACCGGCCGGGCACCAGTTCCATGACGATGTACGGGGTTGTCCCGTCCATTGCGCTGTCGAAGACGGTGACTATCCGCGGGTGGCTGAGAGCTGCCGCGTGCCGTGCCTCGCGAGCGAACCTGGCGAGAAACGCGTCGTCGCCCGCGAACTGCTGACCGAGCACTTTCACGGCAACGTCGCGTCCGAGCACCTCGTCCCTGGCCTGGTACACCGTTGCCATGCCACCGGAGCCCAGCACCTCGCCAAGCACATACCTGCCGCCAAGGACCTGGCCTGCGGTCACCGCCACGGCATCGCCGTTCACGGCGACCATTATCCGCTCCCGCGCCCGCGGCTACTCCGAAGTGAGCAGCAACACCGCGTAGGCAGCGAGCCAGTGCTCCACCATGTAGTGGTCGCCTGACACATGGCTAAGCGCGGCGTCGGCATGACGGCGAGCGGCGATCGCGGCTGCCCCGATCCGGTCGTCGCCGTCCGGCAGGGCCTCGGTGAGCCTGCGCCAGCACCAGGCCCGGCTCATGTTCAGCCCGTGCAAGTGGGCGATCTGCCCGTCGCTTGAGTCGGACACGATCGCCGGGGAGAACAGCGTCTCCGGCTGGCCGACAGCGATCCCCGGCAGGAACGAGTCCAGCCAGCTCGCGAACTCGGTAGCCGAGAGCAACCGGGTCATCAGCTCGGCCTCGGTCAGGGCAGCGGACAGGAAA
Source organism: Streptosporangiaceae bacterium (assembly GCA_030043395.1). Next base: position 2,810 of record JASHXW010000585.1, on the reverse strand, counting down.
TCCGAGCCGGACGGCTCCCACGCCGCCGGGTATCCCGCGTCCATCGCGAACCAGCGGCTTGCCGCGTCGGCGATCGCGTCAGCCAGCCGCGGGTCGCCCGCCACGGCCAGGCGGTCCGCATACCTCAGCGAGCGCGACAGCGCGAACGCGCTGTTGGGGTGCAGCCCGGACCGCACCGGATAGGTAGCCTTCGGCAGCCAGGCGATAAAGCGATCTGCGACTGCGTCAGCCAGCGGCCGCATCGCCGCTGACCAGGCCTGCGCACCGGGATCCTCGAACCTGGCCACCTCCTCGGCCAGGGCAAGCGCCCAGCCCCAGCCATACCGGCCAGGCGAATCCGTACCGGCCGCGAAGCTGGCCTCGGCCGCGAGCGCCGGCGTGGTGAACTGACGGTCGAGAACAGCCCTAACCTGATCGGCGGGTATCCAGTCGCCAGCGACTCGCAGCAGGCGGACGAGCAGCCAGTGCATCTCCACGCAGGAATGCCAGTCGTAGCTCCCGTAGAACACCGGGTTGCGGTCCCTCGGGCGGTTCGGGAAGTCACCGGGCGCGGTCATGGTGTGATGCACGCCGGAGGGGAACTCGCGATCGATGTTGGTCATGGCGATCTGCGCGTACTGGGCCGCGTTCTGCCGCAGGATGTCGTCCCATCCCTGAGTACCAGCCACGGTCAGCCTCTCTGTGGTGCGCATGTCGCTTCGGGCCTGCAATCAGCTGGCGGACATACCATAACGTTATGGACACCAGTCCAGCGAGCCCTCGCGGTGCGGTGCTGGGTACCAGTACACCGCGAGTTATCCGCGCATACAGATTGTCTGGCCTTAACTCAGCGCGCGCAGGTGAAGTTCCCGGTCTCGGCTTCCCGCCGCGGGCATGGCAGCGGGGTCCAGGGCGCCCCAGGCCCCTGGACCCCGCTGTCGCGAGCTGGCCGCCTTGTCCTAGCCGAGGTGGCTAGAGCCGCGGCCGAATGTGCATGATGTGGCCGGCCAGCGTGCTCAGCCGGCCGAAGTCGCTCAGCGCCGGCTGGGTGACGCCCCCGACCTGGATGCCGTCGGCTGTGCAGCCGAACCTGCTGACCACGGCTGCCTTCTGCCCGGCGGCCGGGAAGAACGTCAGCCGGTAAGTGGCCAGGATCAGCGGACACGGGACCGTTTCGCCGGGTGAGGCGGGCAGGCTGTCAAGCAGCCGGATGATCCGCTTCCTGATCGCCTCTGACTGGAACGTGCGGCTGACCCGGTGGACGTGGCGGCCGTAGACCCACGCCGTGATCCGGACCGAGGTGTAGTCGGCCGCGGACAGGTGCTCGGCCGCCGACCTGGCCGGGTACCAGACCACCTGCACGTCGGTGCGCAGGTAGGTGTGGTGGTGCGGCGCGCGGACCACCGTGGCGACCAGGTCGGCCGTCTGCACCCCGCGAGGAAGCCGGCGTGGCACGTAGCTGACATCCTCGCTGATGATGCCGTGGCGGTTCCCGCTCGTGCCTGTCCCGTCCTGGATCATCCCCGCGGGAACGTGCTTGTCCAGGAACCTCGCTGACCTGAAGATCGATCCGGGCAGCTTGTACAGCCGGTAGATGTCTATCGAGTCCTTGGCCAGCATGTAGCTGGACGGCTGCCGAAGCCCAGGTGGCACCGGACGCTGCGGCAGGGAAATGGAGCCAGCTGGCAAGACGATCTTCGGGAGCAGCGTCTTGGCGTAGGCGATCGACTGAGCCCGCGTGTAGGACGGCGGCCCGCCGGGGCTGGCAGCCGGGCTTGCGCTTGCCGCTGGCAGGCCGATGCCCGCCGCGAGAGCCATCGCGGTCAGCCCGGCCACGGTCAGCTGGACGGGCAGCCTCCGGGTCGTCGCGTCTGGTCCGCTGGTATGCCGCATCAGGATTCCTCCGATCAGGCCGGCCGCCTTCTGTTGCTGGCCGCTGAACCCTTGGACGGCAATGCCGACGGTACGGTTCCGAGGAATCAGAGCACGGACAGGTAACGGTCAAGCTCGAATTCGGTGACCTGACGGCGATACTCAGCCCATTCCTCCCGCTTGTTGCGCAAGAAGAAGTCGAAGACGTGCTCGCCGAGCGTTTCGGCGACGAGCTCGCTGGTCTGCATGACGTTGCACGCGTCGGACAGGCTCTGCGGCAAGGGCGCGATCCCCAGCGCCCGGCGCTCCGCCGGGGTCAGCGCCCACACGTCGTCTTCCGCGCCAGGCGGGAGCTCGTAGCCCTGCTCGATCCCTTTCAGCCCGGCCGCCAGGATGACGGCGAACGCCAGGTACGGATTGCAGGCCGGGTCCAGTGACCGGAACTCGATCCTCGTGGCATTGCGCTTTTGCGGCTTGTACATCGGCACCCGGATAAGCGCTGACCTGTTGTTGTGCCCCCAGCAGATATAGGCCGGCGCCTCACCGCCAGCTCCAGCTATTCGTTCGGTGCCGCCCCACAGCCGCTTGTAGGAGTTCACCCACTGGTTGCAGACCGCCGTGATCTCCGCGGCGTGAGTCAGCAGGCCGGCGATGAACGCCCGGCCGACCTTGGAGAGCTGGAACTCTCCCCCGGGATCGTGGAACGCGTTGCGATCGCCCTCGAACAGGGACATGTGAGTGTGCATGCCCGAGCCCGGATGCTCGGTGAACGGCTTGGGCATGAACGTCGCGTACACGCCCTCGTCCTGGGCGACCTCCTTCATCGCGAGCCGGAACGACATGATGTTGTCGGCCGTGCTGAGCGCGTCGGCATAGCGCAGGTCGATCTCCTGCTGGCCGGGAGCGCCCTCGTGGTGGCTGAACTCCACCGAGATGCCCATGCTCTCCAGCATCGTGAT
>JASHXW010000584.1 GCA_030043395.1 Streptosporangiaceae bacterium | reverse complement strand
TCGAGCGCTCGTTCGGGCCGCTGCTCGGACGGGGCGCCTGATGGCGGGCAAGGCCATCCCCGAGCCGACTCCGGACACCCAGCCCTTCTGGGACGGCTGCGCCGCCGGCGAGCTGCGGCTCCAGCGCTGCCTGGACTGCGGCAAGCCCTACTTCTACCCGCGGCCCGTGTGCCCGGAGTGCGGCTCGACCAGGGTGGAGTGGTTCGCGGCCAGCGGCCGGGCCACCCTGTATTCCTACGTCATCAGCCACCGGCCTGCCCCTGGATTTGAGAACGAAGCTCCCTATGCGATTGCCGTTGTCGAGCTCGCTGAGGGCCCGCGAATGATGACGAACATCACCGGCGTGCCGAACACGCCGGAAGAGCTGGTGCTCGACATGCCGCTGCAAGTGACGTTCGAGCTGCGCGGCGACGTCAGCTTGCCCGTCTTCGAGCCAGCCGGGGAAGCCCGTTGAGCGGGGTGATCATCGCCGGCGCGGCAGAGACCGACCAGGTCGGCAAGCTGCCGGGGCACTCGACGCTCCAACTGCACCTGGAAGGCGCGGTCAACGCCCTGGCCGACGCCGGGCTGACCACGAAGGACGTCGACGGAATCGCGACCGTCAGCGCACCAGGCCCGGTCCAGGTGGCGCACGCGCTGGGCATCGTGCCGCGCTGGATGGACGGGACAGGCGTCGGCGGGACATCGTTCCTGCTGCACGTCAGGCATGCCGCGGCCGCGATCAAGGCCGGCTACGCGAGCACCGTGCTGATCACGCACGGCGAGTCGGGCAGATCCAGGATCGGCGCGGCGCGCATGCCCCATTCGCCATCCTCGATCCCAGGTCAGTTCGAGGCGCCTTACGGCACGTTCGGCGCCCCGACGGCGTTCACCATTCCGGCACTGCGTTACATGAAGGAATACGGCCTCACCCATGAGCAGCTCGCGTATGTCGCGGTCGCCCAGCGGCAGTGGGCGGCCAGGAACCCGCGCGCCATGTACCGTGACCCGATCACGGTCCAGGACGTGCTCGCATCGCGGCTGGTCGCCTACCCGTTCCACCTGCTGGAATGCTGCCTCGTCACCGACGGCGGCGGCGCGCTGATCGTCACCTCGGCGGACCGGGCCGGCGACTTCCCCAAGCGGCCCGTGCACGTGCTCGGCACCGGCGAGTCGACCGAGACCCCGCTGATCTCCCAGATGAAGGACTTCACGCAATCGCAGGCGTTCCAGCTGGCGGGGCGGGCGGCCTTCGAGGAGTCCGGGATCGCGACGGCGGACGTCGATCACCTGATGATCTACGACGCGTTCGCGCACTTGCCGATCTACGGACTTGAGGCGCTGGGCTTCGTGGGCAGGGGAGAGGCTGGCGCGTTCATCGCCGAGGGGCACACCGGGCCCGGCGGGTCGCTGCCGATGAACACCAACGGCGGCGGGCTCTCGTACACCCACACGGGCATGTACGGGATGTTCGCGATCCAGGAGGCGGTCCGCCAGCTGCGCGGTGAAGCCGCCGCTCAGGTCGACGAGCCCCAGGTCAGCGTCGTCCTCGGGGTCGGCGGCATGTTCGCCACTTCCGGCGCGCTCGTGCTTGGCAGGCAGCCCCGCTAGCCGGTCAGCGCATGCCGGTCACGGCCCGTACTTCAGGACCGCGCCCGGGCTCTGGCCGGCTGACGACGTGTCGCCGGTGGCCCACGCGGAGTTCGTGCCGGGGATCGCGATGGGATCGCTGAGGTTGCTGACACTGGCCGGAACCGTCATCGTCGTGAGCTTGCCGTGGTCATAACGCAGGTACGCGAAGGAACCCTTGGCAACGTTCAGGGCAGTGATCCACAGGCCACCCTGACTGTCGGGCACCAGCGACGCCGCCTCATAGGCGGTCTCGTCGAGCACGCGAATCCACCTCTTGCCCGTCCAGTGCGCCAGGAGGACTCCCGATGGCTGGGCTGGCTCGCAACCAGGATGCGGGCAATGAAACTCTTCGGTGACCCACAGGCTTCCGCCTGGCAGGACCGCCAGGTCATCGGGATAGGCCAGCTTCCCGTTTCGGGCCCTGATCCTCGGAATGCTCATCGAGTGCCACGCGCCGCCGGTCCAGTGCATGGCTATGTAGGCCTGGTTGAAGTCCCCGGCCGTCGCCGCGGTCGGACCGAAGGCCCAGATGTTCTTGCTGGACAGGGCGATCACCCTGGATGGCACTCCCGGCATCGATTCGGTGTGCCACTTGTGCCCGTCAAACCGCGCCACGAACGGCGGGCCGTAGCCGAGCACGGGCTTGCGTGGTACGGCGAAGCCGAAGGCCCACACATCTGAACTGCTGAACATCGCGGCGGCGCCGATCTGGTACGCGTGCGGCAGCGAGTAGGTGGTCCACTTGCCGCCAGCCAGGCGCGTCGCGTACGTGCGCGTGCTCGGCCCGTACACCGACGGGAACGTCCAGGTGGTGCTCGCCGACGCGGCGACGGTGCTGTCGGACAGCGACATGGACGGCGGCAAGTCGCTGAACTTGGCCGGCCCGGAAACCTGGTTCCAGTCCTGGCCGTCCCACTTGGCCAGGAAGAGCGCCTGGGACGTCATGTAGGTGTTGCCGACAACCCACGCGAGGCTGGCATTGACCGCGGTGCCGCCGCTGAGTTGCGGGTATCCGTATGACTCGCCGAAGACCTTGGTGATCCGCCACTTTGGCGTGCCGCCCGCGGCCCCGAGCGCCATGGCTGGCGCCACTGAGGTCGTGAGCGCGAGCGCCGCCGCGACGAGGACGAGCGTCAGGCGGCCGGCCGCGGCCCGTCGGCGAGTGCGATCCATAGTGTCCGTCCCTTGAGCCGCGCTTGTCCCTTGCGGCAGGCATTATCCCGGTGAACTGTGATTTGGAGTATATTCCCATAAACCGGCCAGGGAAGCGCCAGCGCTGGCCATAAAACCGCGCCCAGTTAAACTGCGCAGATGTCCGACCGGCTGGTGAAGTGGTCACCCGATGCCGGGCTGCGCGCGCTGCGCGCGACCATCGTCATCCCGTCGATGCTCGCCCTTACTTTCGTCGTCCTGCACAACGGCCAGATGGCGCTGTTGGCGGTGTTCGGCAGCTTCGCCACGCTGGTCCTGACCACGTTCGCTGGCACGAGGCGGGACAAGGCCATCGCGCACCTCGGGCTCGCCCTGGTCGGTTCCGTCGCCGTCGTCATCGGAACGGCTGTCAGCGGCGTCATCTGGCTCGCCGCGCTGGTCACCATCCCGGTGGCCTTCGCGATCTTCCTTGGCGGTGTTGCCGGGCCGAACGCCTACGCGGGCGTGACTGCGGCGCTGCTCGCCTACGTCCTGCCAGTCGCTTCCCCAGGCGGCATCGCGGCGCTACCGTCCCGGCTGGAAGGCTGGTGGCTGGCTTCGGTGGTAGGCACCGCCGCAGTCCTGCTGATTTCCCGCCGGCCCGCCGGATACGGGCTGCGCGCGGCCACGGCTGACTGCGCCAGCGCCTTGGCAACCTATCTTGCTGCGGCGGCTCGTCGCGAGACCACGGACTCGGGCAAGGAGGCGGTAGCCGCAGCCAAGCTCAGGATGCGCAACGTCTTCGTGACGTCGCCCTACCGGCCCACCGGGCTGACGACAGCGGACCAGGCGCTCGGCAGCATCGTTCACCTGCTTGAGTGGTGCGGATCGCTGGCGTGCGACTACCTCAACGGCCATGTCGAGGAGATCACCTCGGCCGACGACGCGTTGCTGGACGCGAGCGCGAGCGTGCTGGCCGACGTGGCCGCGCTGCTGAGCGGCAACGGTCCAGCGCCCGGCGCCGAGCCAGTGCCGCACCTGGCCGAGCTTTTCCGGGCCAGGCAAGCCAGCATCGACGAGATGGAACGACTGTCCGGAGATCATGCCAGCGTGCAGGCCTATGCCTCGAACGCCGTCCACGTCCAGTCGATCGCGATCGTCGTCCGGTCCGTCGCCGCTGACGCGATGATCGCCTCGCGGCGAGCCGATCCGGAGTCCGTCGCCGCTGAGCGACTTCGCTGGTATGGCGAGACCGGAACCGATGCGGGGATCGTGAGATCGGCAGTACGGACTGCGGTCCACGGCGCCGCGACGCACGTGAGCCCGCGGTCGGTCGCCTTCCGCAACAGCCTGCGCGGGGCCGTGGCACTGGCCATCGCGGTCGCCGCCGCTGACACGCTGAACCTCCAGCACGGGTTCTGGGTGGTACTCGGGACGCTGTCGGTACTGCGCACCAACGCAGCCTCTACCGGGTCGACGGCGGTGCGCGCGCTCGCCGGCACGTGCCTCGGGTTCGCAATCGGCGCGGCGCTGCTGCTGGGAATCGGCACAGGCAGTGCCGCGCTCTGGGCGGCATTGCCGATCGCCGTGCTCGTCGCGGCGTATTCGCCAGGCACGGCGCCCTTCGCGTTCGGCCAGGCTGGGTTCACCGTCACAGTGCTCGTCCTGTTCAACCTCTTGGTGCCGGTCGGCTGGAAGGTCGGGCTGCTGCGAGTCGAGGACGTGGCGCTGGGCTGCGCGGTCAGCCTCGTCGTCGGACTGCTGCTCTGGCCGCATGGCGCGTCGGCGGTAGTCGGCGATGATCTGGCGGAGGCGTTCAAGCGCGGGAGCACGTATCTCACCCAGGCGGTCGACTGGGCGCTGGGACTGCGCGCCGATGCTCCGGACGGCGTCGCGAGCATAGGTGCCGCCATCAGGCTCGATGACGCCATCCGGGGTTTCCTGGCCGAGCAGGGCGCCAAACGCCTCAAGAGCGAGGACTTGTGGGCCTTGGTCACCGCGGCCACCCGGCTCCGGCTCACGGCCTACTCGGTAGCCAGCCTGCCAGGGCGGGGCACCGCCGTGAATCCCAGGGGGCACGGCGAAGTCGGGACGACGCCAGCCACGCTGACTTCCGACGCGGGCCGGCTGGCCGAGTTCTACCAGCAGATCGCTGAGGAAGTCGGCAGGCCGAATGGAACGCGGCCCGCATCGGTGGTGGTCCCCGAGACCGGCGTCGGGCCGGGACACGGCGAACCAGTTCAGGTCGGCGCGCGACGCAGCGATCCGGTGGAGGTTGCCACCGGGCGGCGCGGCGAGTCGGCTCAGATCGCGGTCGGCCACGTCGACTCGCGCATCGTCTGGGTGAGCGATCACCTGAGGCACCTGAGCGATCACGCGGACGCGATCACGGAGCCCGCGGAGCGGGTCGCGGAGATGCGGCGCCTGCCCTGGTGGCGCTAGCGCAATCGGCGCTGGTCAAGGGTGCATGGCGCTCTTAGGCTTGCACAATGAGCCATTTCGGCCCCGAGGGGGAGCGCACATGAATCTCAGAATCAACTCAACTCGCCGGATCGCGGCTGCGGCTGCACTGGCCTGCGCGGCTCTCGTCGCGCCCGCTATCGCGCTAGCCGCACCGACGTCGCCCACGAAGGTGGCCGCGCCGGCCACGCCGGCTTGCGAGACGCCCGGCCTGGTCATCTGGCTGAACACCAACGGCAACGGCTATGCCGGCGGCATCGTCTATACGCTCAACTTCACGAACCTCTCGGGACACAGCTGCACGCTGAATGGCTTCCCGTTCCTCTACGCCGTCAACCTGAAGGGCGCCCAGCTCGGGAAGAGGGCTTCCTTCGACGGCTCCGCGCACTCGGTGACGATCGGTAACGGCAAGACGGCTACATCGCTCCTGCAGGTCGTCTTCGTGGGGAACTTCGGTCCTGGCGCAGGTTGCCCGAATACGACGGCGGCTGGCTTCAAGGTCTTCCCGCCCAATCAGACCAGGGCGAAGATCGTGCCCTTCCCGTTCGGCGCCTGTAACCGCGCGGCAGGCAAGGGGCCGAACTTCCTGGGTGTCCAGGCTGTGAAGTAGGGGTCCGCAGGGGAGCCCCGGCTGGTCGGCAACGATCCAGCCGGGGCTTCTTGGCGCACCTCGTTAGGGTGGTGGTGACGGCACCGACCTGACGTGGAGGTTTGATGACAGACGCTGTGGTTGCGATCGTCGCAGGCAGAGTTGTCCCGATCGTCGGCGACGAGATCGACGGCGGGACGGTCCTGGTGCGGGACGGCAAGATCGCCGCGGTGGGCGATTCGGTGGCCATTCCCGACGGTGCCGAGGTAATCGACGCCACTGGCAGCTGGGTGCTGCCTGGCTTCATCGAAGCGCACGGGCACGTCGGCGTCAGCGAGGAAGCCGAAGGCTGGGCCGGCCAGGACACCAACGAGATGACCGAGCCAGTGACCGCCCACGTGCGGGCGATCGACGCCATCAACCCGGCCGACATGGGCTTCCGTGACGCAATCGGCGGCGGCGTCCTTGCGGTCAACGTGAACCCAGGCTCAGGCAATCCGATCGGCGGCCAGACCGTGGCGCTGAAGTGCTGGGGACGCACAGTGGACCAGATGGCGCTGCGCCAGCCGTCGGGCATGAAATCGGCACTCGGCGAGAACCCCAAGCGGGTGTACGGCGAGAAGAAGCAGCAGCCATCCACCCGACTGGGCACGGCCGCCGTGATCAGGGGCGCGCTGGTGGATGCGGCGAACTACCTGCGCAAGATCGAGGCGGAGGAACGCAAGCCGGAGGCCGAGCGCAAGCCGGTCGACCGTGACCTGAAGCTCGAGGCTCTGGGCAAGGTGCTGCGCCGCGAGATCCCTTGGCGCCAGCACTGCCACCGCGCCGACGACATCGCCACCGCGATGCGGATCGCCGACGAGTTCGGCTACGACCTGGTCATCGACCACGGCACCGAGGCGCACCTGCTCGCCGACATCATCGCGACCAGGGGAGTGCCCGTGATCATCGGGCCGCTGCTGACCGCCAGATCCAAGGTCGAGCTGCGGAACCGGTCCCTGGCTAACCCCGGAAAGCTCGCCCGGGCAGGCGTGACCATCGCGATCACCACCGATCACCCGGTCGTGCCGATCAACTTCCTCGCCCACCAGGCCGCGCTGGCGGTCAAGGACGGCCTGGACCGCCAGACGGCCCTGGAGGCACTGACCATCAACCCGGCGAGGATCGTCGGCATCGACGGCCGGCTCGGCTCGATCGAGGTCGGCAAGGACGCTGACCTGGCGATCTGGTCAGGCGACCCGCTCGACGTGCTCAGCCGGGTACAGCGGGCGTTCATCGACGGGACGCAGATCTACACCTACGCTGACGGCCAGCCGCAATTCGCCGAGCGGTGAGATGGCCCTGGCAGCAGCTGGGGCCTGGGCCTTAGACGCGCCTGGGCTGAGGCAGGCCGGTCGTGCGACAGGCCCGGTTCAGCTCCTGGCCTGGGCCGCGCGTTCGAGGTGGGAAACGACCAGGTCGAGTGGCCTTGGGACCTGGGCGAGATCGAGAGCTCCGGTGAGCAGCCGCGCGTAGTGGCTCTTGCGGCCTGATCGAGTTCCCATGAAGCGGTGCAGTTGCTGATGGGAGCTTCGTTCTCGCTGGGCGGGCTGCTTAGCGAAGGTGCGGAACGAGCCGAGTTCGCCCTGCGCTGCGATGATGTCCTCCACCGCGGACGTGCCGAGCGCGCGGATCAATTCGTCTTCCAGGTCAGCGACGCAGACGCCGAAGCCGAGTTCTTCCATCTGAGTCCTTGACAGCCTCGCCCCGAATCCGGCGTGCTCGAGAGCGTGCTGGAAGTAACTCTCCTCGCCGTCGTCACAAAGCCCGGCCAAGGCGACGTTCAGCCCTTGCGGGCCAAGTGCCTGCAGGAAGTGGCCGATATTGGTCGCCCCGCCCATCGGGATCACGACGATGCCGTCTGCGCGCAGGTCCAGGCCGCGGCGCGTGGCGAGTTCCTCGATCGCGGCCTGGTCACTCATGCCCTCGACGAGCACCACTGTCCGCGCGCCGGCGAACTCGGCTAGGTCGAGGTTCACGATCACCGCTCCCGGCGGTCTGCTGGCCGGCCTGTCATGAATGCGTTACATGCGCAAACCCCGGCCTTCTGGCCTGCGTTGCCTGTTCAGTGTAAATTTCCTGGCAAGTAGAACGCGTTCTAGTTGAGGGGGCAGGCAATGGTTGCCTCGATCAAGCCGCAACAAGACGAGCTTGGCCTGACCGATGGCCGGATGCTGATCGACGGCGAGTGGCGCCAGGCTCAGGACGGCCAGGCCTGGACGCATACCCACCCCGCCACCAGCGAGGAAGTCGCCGCGTTCCCGATTGCCGGGCATGCCGACGTCGACGTCGCGGTGCGCGCCGCGCGCCGCGCATTCGACGAGGGGCCCTGGCCCCGGACCCGGGCTGGCGAGCGGATCCGCGTCTTGCGCGCTATCGCGGACCTGATTCGCATGCACGGCGACGAGCTGCTCAAGCTCCAGGCGCTGGACAATAGCGTGCCGCTTAGCTTCGGCACGGTCTACGCGACGTCCCCTGGCTTCGTGGCCGACGTGTTCGACCATCACGCCGGCTGGGTCGACAAGCTCGGTGGCGAGACGCTGGCGCCGTACCAGGGCGGTGACCACCTGGTGATGACGCTGCGCGAGCCGGTCGGAGTCGTAGGCGCGGTGATCCCCTGGAACGCGCCGCTGATGCTCTTCGCCCAGAAGGTCGCGCCGGCGCTCGCGGCCGGCTGCACGATCGTGCTCAAGCCCAGCGAGTACGCGACGTTCGCGGTCCTGCGCCTCGCGCAGCTGATCACCGACGCCGGCCTGCCACCCGGCGTGCTGAACGTCGTCACCGGGCCAGGCGACCCGACCGGCGACGCGCTGATCAACCACCCCATGGTCAACAAGCTGTCGTTCACTGGCAGCCGGGCCGTCGGGCGGAAGATCATGATCGCCGCCGCGGACGGCTTCAAGCGGGTCAGCCTCGAGCTAGGCGGCAAGAGCCCGGCCGTGATCTTCGCCGACGGCGATGCGGGCACGGCGGCGGCCATCACCATGGGCACGGTCACGCTAGGCCTCTCGGGCCAGGTGTGCGTCGCGCAGACCCGAGCGATCGTGCACCGCGACAAGGTCGACGAGTTCCTCGCGATGTCCGAGATGATCGGCGGGATGGTCAGCTACGGCAACCCGTTCGACCCTGCGACGACTTCGGCACCGCTGATCAACACCCGCCAGCTTGACCGCGTTCTCGGCCTGATCGCCCAGGGCCAGGCGGACGGCGCCCGGCTGGTATGCGGCGGCACGAGAAGCGACGGCGACCTGGCATCGGGCAACTTCGTGGCGCCGACGGTGTTTACCGATGTCACGAACGACATGACCATTGCGCGCGAAGAGATATTCGGGCCGGTTCTGTCAGTCATTCCCTTTACCGAGGAAGAAGAGGCAGTTCGGATCGCCAACGAAACAGAGTACGGTTTGGCGGCTACCGTATGGACATCAGATGTACGCCGGGCGATTCGCATGACAAAGGCGATCCGGGCAGGCACTATTGGCGTTAACGGCTTCCAGATCGAGCCGCACGCGGCCTTCGGTGGTTACCGGCAATCGGGGCTTGGCCGGGAGGGCGGGCGTACGGCGGTGGAGGCCTACACAGAGCTCAAGACAGCCATGCTGCCGCTCACCGACGAGATGATGTGAGCGGAGCGCAATGATGTCCGGCGGGTGAGTTCGTCGCAGAGCGGGCTCACCCGCCGGCTGCCAAGAATTGGCTGAAATTCGCCCTGACTGCTCCAATCGCATCCGTCATCGCAGTGACTTTGCATCGGCGAGGGCAACAAAATCGCCGGATCATGAACTCTGGTCGCCGAGGCGGCCGGAAGCGTCTCAGGTAGCCGGCGAGGCCGGGGCGTTGACGAGGCAATTCGTATTGACGCCTGTGTCGGGGAATGCCTCGGCCAGCGCTTGAGCGATCATGTGCCCGCGGGCCAGGTAGCCCGCGGATGTGTAGTGGATGCCGTCGAAGATGAACCACCGGCGCTGCGCGACGGCTGCCCAGTTGAAGACCCGCATGTTCGGGTACAGCGAGCACGCGCGCAGCAGCGTACGGTTCCACTCCCGCATGTTGGCTTCGGCGTACGGCCCGCTGTTCAGCAGCGACTTCACGTTCACCCACATGACTGGCTCGCCGTGGGCCTCGTTCATCATCTCCTTGATCCTGGCCATCAGCCCGACGGTGGAGCCGACGGCAACGTCCGCCGTGTCGTTCGTGCCGAGCGCGATCACCCAGCAGCCGCGATAGCCGCGGCTGACCAGGCCGCGCATCACGTTGTAGCCGTTGACCTGGCCAGGCAGGACCTCGACGATCGAGCGGGCGCCGGAGATCTCCAGGATGACCCGCTTGACTCCTACCCGGTGGTACTGGGCTGGCAGCCGCTGCGACGCCCTAGGGAGATACGAGGCCAGGACCATGCCTTCGGACGTCGAATCGCCGATGTGCACGACAGAGCGGCAGGAAGTCTTCAGCACGGTGGCCGCCACGGGCTTAGCCGAGATCGTCGGGGAGTCCATGATGGTGAGCCTCGGCCCGGGCAGCGCCCTCATGGCGTTGACGGGCTCGCCGGTGACGATCGCGGCCACAGGTCCGGGTCCGGGGTGCCGCGCGTGAGCCGCCGCCGGGACCGGGAAGGCCCCGGCCAGCCCGGCGCACGCCAGCGCCAGCACTCCGGTGGCGCCGGCCGTCGTGGCGAGCGCTTGCGGGCTTGCCGACCTGATACGCCACTTCGAGGCCCTGGCCTGATCCCAGAGCCGCTTCAGGGCACCATGCCGGATCGGCTCCTCGATGAACTTCCAGGACAGGGCGGCGAGCACCACGCTGGCGGCGATCTGCCAGGCGGCCCTGGGCAGGTCCTCGACGCTGTTCGGCGGCGTTGTCAGCACGATCACCGGGTAGTGCCACAGGTAGATGCCGTACGAGCGCACGCCGATCCAGCGCAGCGGCCGCCAGCTGAGCGCGCGGCCGACCAGGCATCCTGGGACGGCAGTCGCGGCCACGACCGCTGCGGTCGCGAACGACAGCAGCACCATCCCGCCGCGATAAGAGAACGAGGAGTACTCGCCGACTCGCCAGATCATGACGGCGGTCACGACCAAGCCGGCGAGACCCGCGCCGTCCAGCAGGATGCGCGTGCGCCGCCCCGCGGTGTCCCGGCCCCGGCTCGGCCAGGCCATCGCGAGCGCGGCGCCGATCAGCAGGCCGAACGCCCGCGTGTCGGTGCCCTCGTAGACCCTGGTGGGGTCGTAGCCAGGGTGGTAGAGCATCACCATCTCCACGGCTGAGGCGGCGGCCAGCAGCAGCGTGGGGATGATGAGCCATTGCACCGAGTTCCGCCGGATGCGACGCGCCAGCAGCAGGCCGCCCAGCAGCAGCCACGGCCAGAGCAGGTAGAACTGCTCCTCCACCGCGAGCGACCACAGATGGTCAAGCGGCTGGGGCGGCGCGAACCTGGCGAAGTACGAGTCGTTCCTGGCGATCAGGTACCAGTTGCTCCAGTAGGTAGCCGCCGCGCCGACCGGCCCGCGCAGGCTGGCAAGCCTGACCCGGTCGGCGATCGTGACCCAGGCAGTCACGACCGCCAGCATCACGAAGAGCGCCGGGAGCAGGCGGCGGGCGCGCCTGAGCCAGAAATCCTTGAGCTTGATCCTGTTCTCGCTGACCCATTCTCCGAGCAGCAGGTCGGTGATGAGGTAGCCGCTCAGGGTGAAGAAGATCCCGACTCCGAGCAAGCCGCCAGGTGCCCAGCCGAACTGCTCGTGATAGGCGATCACCGCCAGCACTGCCACCGCGCGGAGCCCGTCCAGGCCGGGCATATAGCGCTGGGCAGCGTTAGCAGGCTTAGGCATGTGATCTCCGGGGGAAAATCGCTACTTACTGTACGACGCAGGTATGACTCTCGCCGTTGTAAGGAAATGCCAAGGCCAGCGCATTGGCGATCAGCCGTGCCCTGGCGGCGTAGCCGTCCGTGGTGTAGTGGATCCCGTCGGAGATGAACCACTGCGGTCGCACGACCTTCGCCCAGTCGAAGATCCGCAGGTTCGGATACTTCGCGCAAGCCCGGAGCAGCGTGGCGTTCCAGGTCCGCATATTGGCCTGTGACCACGGCCCGCTGCTCAGTAGCGTCCAGACGTTGACCCAGAGCACCGGCTCGCCGTGGGCCACCGACATCATCTCCGCGATCCTGGCCATGCGGCCGACCGAGGAGCCCACGGACACGTTCGCGGTGTCGTTGGTCCCGAGCGCGAGCACCCAGCAGCCGCGGTAGCCCTGGCGGACCCAGTTCAGGGCCACGTTGTAGCCGTTGACCTGGCCGGGCAGCGTCTCGACGATGGAACGGCCGCCCGAGGCATTGACCAGCAACCGGCGCACCCCGACACGCGCGTACTGAGCGCGAAGCCGCTCCGAGGCGATCGGCAGGTACAGCGGCGAGACCATCCCGACCGAGGTCGAGTCACCGATGTGCGCGACCGACGTACACGAGGTACGCAGCGCCGCCACCGTGCTTGCCGATCCGGTCGCCCGGCTGGTGGGCGAGGCAGACGGTGCGGAAGCGGGCCGGTCATGCGGGTAAGACGCGGCACCCGGCGCCCCGAGCTGTGAGCCACCTGATGAGCCCTGACTTGAATCTGCGAACGCCCCGGCGATTCCCATGCCGGTGAGCGTCAGTCCGCACCCGGCAAGCACGATGGCCAGCGCCGAGCCGGCTACCGCGGCGAGCGTCTTACGCCGGCGGTGCCGGTGCGGGCGGCGCCGATGCGTGCCTTTCCGCGAGTTGTAGCCGCAGTCAGGCGGGCCAGAGGGCTGGTGCACAATGCCCCAGTCAAGCATGCCCGCCGACCAATTCGGGCACCGTTCAGGGCAGTCGCGAAATTCCTGTGGCGAGAGTTGCTGCTGATTCCCTTTTGTGGTGTCAGCCGAAACCTGCGATGTCAGCCGAAACCTATGGTCTCGTCGGCGAGCGCCAGCGTGTCCTCGCACGCGAAGCCGGCGCCGAGGCCGTCGGAGCTGAACTGCGGGCCAAGGGCGCTGGCGATCGCGTCCGGGGTCCACATGCCGTCGGGGGAGCCGTGTTCGGCCGCGCGGAACACGGCGCGGACCCGAGGCGGGTCCATCACCGCGGCAACTCCGCCGTGCACCACGAACACCTCGCCGTTGATCCCCGCTGCGCCGGGTCCGGCCAGGTAGGTGACCAGGGGAGCGACGTGCTCTGGCGCGAGGGGGTCGACCGCGTCCTGCGGCGCGGAGCCCATCAAGCTCGCCGTCATGTCGGTTCGCGCCCGCGGGCAGATCGCGTTAGCGCGGACCCCGTACCTGGCGCAACTACGTGCCGTGGTCACGGTGAGCGCCGCGATGCCGGCCTTGGCGGCAGCGTAATTCGGCTGCCCAGCCGAGCCGAGCAGGAAGGCCTCGGACGAGGTGTTGATGATCCTGGCGTAGACCGGGCCGCCGGCCTGCTTGCTCTGCTCGCGCCAGTAGGCCGTCGCCAGCCTGGTGTTGACGAAGTGGCCGCGCAAGTGCACGCGCAGCACCAGGTCCCACTCCTGCTCCGACATCGTGAAGATCATCCGGTCACGGAGCACGCCGGCGTTGTTCACGACGATGTCGAGGCCGCCGAACGAGCCAAGGGCGGCCGCGAGCAGTGCCTCGCCAGTAGACCACTCGCCGACGTCGCCCTCGCAGACGACGGCGTTGCCGCCCGCCCCTGAAATCTCGTCAGCGACAGCGTGGATGTCCGGGCCAGGCAGGTCGTTGACCACCACGCTGGCACCCGCTGCCGCCAGCGCGATCGCCTCGGCGCGGCCAAGGCCATGACCAGCCCCGGTCACGATCGCGGTCCTGCCGTCCACAGTGAGCGGGTCGGCCATGTTAGGAATTCTCCTTCGAGTCAGCGAGCGCGGCGCGGATCTGGCGTCTCGGTCAGTACCCGGGACCGGACAGGATTCCGCCGTCGATGACGAATTCGCTGCCCGTGCAGTACGAGGCCTCATCGGAAGCCAGGAACGCGACCAGGTTCGAGACCTCGGCTGACTGCCCGAACCGGCCAAGCGGCAGCGCCTTCATGTAGCGCTCGCCGCGTTCGGGGTCCATCGAGTCAGCCGTGTCCAGCACCATGCGGGTCAAGATCCCGCCTGGATGCACGGAGTTGACCCTGATGGCGAACTGGCCGAGTTCCTGGGCGGCCGCCTTGGTCATGCCGCGAACCGCGAACTTGCTGGCCGCATACGCGGAGCAGTCCGCCGCGCCGGTCAGGCCCTCGATCGAGGAGATGTTCACGATCGAGCCACCGCCGGCCGCCTTCATCGGCTCGATCACCGACTTCATCCCTAGCCAGCAGCCGACGGCGTTGATGTCCAGGATCCGGCGGAAGTCAGCAAGTGGCATCTCGCTGATCGGCGAGAAGGTCAGCACCCCTGCGTTGTTCACGAGGATGTCCAGCCTGCCGAACGTGCCGGTCGCCGTCGCGACCGCGGCGGCCCAGTCCGACTCGCTGGTCACATCGTGGTGGATGTAGCGGCAGTCCTCAGCGCTCAGCTTGCCGGCCACCGCCTGGCCCTGCTCGTCGAGCACGTCGCCGAACACCACCTTGGCGCCCTCGGCTACGAAGTGCCTGACGTGCGACTTTCCCATCCCGCGGGCGCCTCCGGTGATCAGGGCGACCTTGCCGTCGAGTCGGCCCATGCTGCTCCTCCTGCGGCCGCGGGTAGCAAACCAAACGCTTGCTTGGCCGAGGATACAGGTCAGGTACGCCGTGCAACAGCGCGGTTCGACGCCGCCTAGATGCCAGAATGGGGCCATGACTTCGATGACCGCCAGTGCCGGGAACGGGCTGCCTCAGGCCATCGTCCTTCGCGACCTCCATAAGAGCTTCGGCCAGGTCCGTGCGGTGCGCGGGCTCGACCTGGCCATCGACTCGGGCGAGATCGTGGCCCTGCTGGGGCCGAACGGCGCGGGCAAGACGACCACGATCGACATGATCCTCGGACTCTCCGTTCCGACGCAGGGCTCGGTTTCCGTGCTCGGCATGTATCCGAGGGACGCGATCACCCGCGGCCTGGTCTCGGCCGTCATGCAGAGCGGCGGCCTGGTCAAGGACCTGACCGTGCTCGAGATCGTCCGGTACACGGCTAGCTTGTTCAGCTTCAGTGAACCGCCGCAGGAGGTCCTGGACCGGGCCGGGATCTTGCACATCGCCGATCGACTGGTCGGCAAGTGCTCTGGCGGGGAGCAGCAACGGCTCAGGTTCGCGATGGCGCTGCTCTGCGACCCCGAGCTGCTCGTGCTCGACGAGCCGACCACGGGCATGGACGTCGAGGGCAGGCGTAGCTTCTGGGCCGCGATCAGGCAAGACGCGGAGAAGGGGCGGACAGTCCTGTTCGCCACGCACTACCTGGAAGAGGCGGACGCCTATGCCGACCGGATCATCCTGCTGCGGCAGGGGCTGGTCGTGGCGGACGGTACCGCGTCGCAGATCAAGGCGCTCGCGGCCGGGCGGACCGTTCGGGCGACGCTGCCCGATCCAGACGAGCAGATGCTCCGCGGACTGCCCGGCGCCGAGGACGTCGAGATCCGCGGCGATACAGTCTTCACTCACTCGGCCGATAGCGACGCCGTCGCCCGGTACCTGCTGACCTCTACCGCGGCACGGGACCTCGAGATCACGGCTCGTGGCATAGAGGACGCGTTCATCGCGCTGACCGGCAACGAGTCACCGGCTGATGCCGGCGGGGGAGCCGGCGCGGGCGCGGCAGACGGATCCGGCGGCGCGACAGCCTGGCCGGATGTCAATCAGGAGGCATGGCAGTGAGCGCCCGGTCATCGAGCCCGGCGGCAACGGCCGTCGACTGGACCACTCGGAAGGCGCCCAGGTTCGGCGGGTTCAATCCGACGATCCTGCGGCTGGAGATCCGCCGGGTGACGCGGAACAAGCGCACGATGCTCATGACCATCGTGCTGCCGATCTTCTTCTTCCTGATCTTCGGCGTCATCCAGCAATACGACGACTCGGCAATCGCTCACGGGAACGTATCGGCGTTCATCATGGTCAGCATGGCGCTGTACGGCGGCGTTCTCGCGTCCACCAGCGGCGGGGCGATGGTCTCGATCGAGCGCGCCCAGGGCTGGAGCCGGCAGCTGAGGATCACGCCCTTGTCGCCGGTCGCCTACGTGGTCATCAAGATGGTGACCGCGCTCGTGCTGGGCGCTACGGCTGTCGCCGCCGTCTACATCGTGGGCGTGATCAGCGGCAAGCCCAGCATGCCGACCTACCTGTGGGTCGTGACTGGCTTGAGCGTCTGGGTCGGCTCGCTGGTCTTCGCGGCCTTCGGCCTGTTCATGGGCTACCTGCTACCGACCGAGAACGTGATGCAGATCCTTGGCTTCGGCCTGGTGCTGCTCTCGTTCGCGGCCGGCCTGTTCATTCCCCTCAGCCAGTTCCCGCACGGGTTCACGGAGTTCGCCCAGTACACGCCGCTCTACGGGCTCAACCAGCTCGTGCACGCGCCGCTGATCGGCCACAGCGTTCACCTGGCCTGGGTCGTGAACGCCGTCGTCTGGCTGGTCATCTTCGCGGCCGGAGCGATCTGGCGGTTCCGCAAGGACACCGCCCGGGTCTGACATCGACCGCGAGCGTCGTCAGCGGCCTGGGGTGAAGTCGAATTCGCCTGCTTGCGCGCCAAGGAGGAAGGCTCGCCACTCACTGCGAGTGAAGGCCAGGACGGTACCGGACCGATCCTTGGCGTCGCGCAGGAAGACCTTCTCGTCGGCGAACGCGATCTCCACGCTTCCGCCTTGCCCGGAAGCAGCCGTTCGCCACGCGGTCACGTTCGCCGCGTCCTGGATGTCATGCGCGTCTTGCGACACGTCGACCACGTACCTCCTCCAGCGCGGGGGAGCTGCCTAGGTCAGTGGTGAGCCCGCGGTCGAGTTCCGATGGGCCGGCAAGATCACCACCCTCGAATGATCGACCCACACTAGCGCTGGATCAACCAGGCGCGCTGGCCAGCCGGGACTTGCCACGACTTGGCCCGCTGGACCGCAGGCGGCCTGGACCCGCGTGCCAATTGGGGGCAGTCGCTAGTCTCAGGTCCGTGGCGGACCCCGCGCAGGCATGGCGCAGTTCCGGGCGGCTTGCGGATGGCCGCGAGATCATCTACTTCGACGAGTCCGCCGACTCCGGCCGCGCAGCCTTGCCCGATCTCCGCGACCTGCACTCCGAGCTGGCTGGTGATGACCCCGCGGCCCAGACCACGCTTCGACTCGATCCGCTGGCGGGCGAGTGGGTCATGTACGCGGCGCAGCGCCAGGA
>JASHXW010000053.1 GCA_030043395.1 Streptosporangiaceae bacterium | reverse complement strand
TTGCTGCTCGCGAGGCCCTGGCTGCCGGCCGTGTTCGCGGCCTCCCCTCAGGTAGCCCGCCTGCTACTGATCGTGGTGCTGGTAGCAGCGCTGCAACAGCCCGTCAATGGCGTCGTGTTCGTGCTCGACGGTGTGCTGATCGGCGCCGGGGACCAGGACTACCTGGCGATCGCCGGCCTGGTGTCGACGGCTGTGTTCGCACTAGGGGCGGCGGTGGTGGTCGTGACCGGCGCCGGACTGCTCGGGTTGTGGCTGGCGATCTCGGCCTGGATGCTTGCCAGGTTCGTGACGCTGACATGGCGAGCCCGGGGCAACCGCTGGCTGGTGACCGGCGCGATCAGGACCTGATCAGCGAGTCCCCGCCCTGTCAGGAAGCGCCGAGCCCGGTCGCTAGAAGACCCGCACGCGCGTCGGGGTCACCCTGATCACGTGCGGGTAGTCAGCGGCCATGCTCTGCGGCGTCCAGCCCATGGACTCGATACTCGAACCGTATTTGGCCAGGTAATCCGGGACCGCGAAGAGGGGTAGGGCGTCCTCGTCGATCCTGCCCGAGCCCTCGAAGATCACGATGCCGCCACCAGCGCCGTCACCGTCGAGGTGCAGGCTAACCCGCGGGTTGGCTTGGATGTTGGGCGTCTTGGGGCCGCGCAGCGAGCCGTAGATCAGGAACTCCGAGCCGTCCCAGAGGAACCACACAGGAGAGGATTGCGGCTGGCCGGACCTGTTCACCGTGGTCAGCCAGATGATCGGCTCAGATCGCAGCCTGGCGTCGGCTCCCGCATGCTTCGGGTCGTCAAGGTTCAGCATGGACTTCCTCTCGTGGTAAATGAGATCTGCCGTTCAGCCTCAGCCGATCTGGACGGCCTTGACGATGAGCAGCAGGACGGAGATCACCAGGTAACCCCGCAGCAGCAGGATGCCGAGCTTGGTGGCCGGTGACCACTGCACCGGCTTCAGCAGCGCGAGCGGCGGCATTCGCCAGTTCAGCCGCTCGGCCGGCGTCATGCCGGCGAACGCCACTCGCCCGCTTTGCTCGCTGGTCGCGCTCCCGTGCCTGGAGGCAACCAGCTTGAGCCAGCCGAACGCGAGTAGCGCGCCGACGACAAGAGCAATGGCAATCCCGCCGGCCGTCGCGCCAGCGCTCAGCTTGCTGAACAGCGTGTCCACCACCAGGGTGCCGGAGAGCATCAGCAAGACGCCGATGATGATCGCGGCCACGACGTTCAGCCACCGCGCGTTGGCCCACGGCCCGAGCACCTCGCGGTCGTTGCACAGCAGCAGCAGGAAGACGCTGGCACTGGGCAGCAGCACCCCGGCGAGTGCCTGCACCGCGGTAGTGAGCAGTCCGAGCGGAGCGCCGGGCAGCAAGACGATGGCCGCGGCGAAGACCACGATCCCGGTGTAGCTGGCGTAGAACGCCTTCGCGTCGCGGAACTTGCGGTGCAGCGAGTGCTTGATGTTGAAGACATCGCCGAAGGCGTAGCTGGTCGACAACGTCACCGCAGCCGCGCCGATGATGCTGGCGTCGAGCAGCACGAGGGCGAACACGGCACCGAGGAATCTGCTCTTGTCACCGAACGCGTTAGCGACGCCTAGCGCGTTGGTGAAATGCCCGACGAGATGCGTGTCGCGGACCGCGTAGACCGTGGCCACCAGGATCACCGAGGCCCCGCCCACGACGACCAGTGAGCCGAGGAACGTGTCGCCACGCTCGTACCGGATGAACCGAGGAGTGATCCTCTTGTCGATCACGTTGGACTGCTGGAAGAACAGCTGCCAGGGAGCGACGGTGGTGCCGACGATCGCGATGATCAGCAAGACCGAATCCGAGCTGACCCCGCCCTGGATCCCTGGCACGACGAAGCCCCGGGCGATCGTGCCGACATGCGGCTCAACCCCGAAGATCAGCGGCAGGAAGAGCACCAAGTTCGCGCCGATGAACAGGAACATCGCGCGCTCCCAGCGCCGGAAGCTGCCGCTCGCCGTGATGGCCACGAGCATCGCAGCCGCGATCGGCACCGAGATGTAGGGGCTGACGCCGAAGTAACTCATCGCCAGCGAGATCCCGATGAACTCGGTGACGATGGTCAGGAAGTTCAGCAGGAACAGGTCGCCGACGCTGAACCAGCCCCAGAACCGGCCGAAGCGCTCGTTGATCAGCCTGGCATGGCCCACGCCGGTCACCGCGCCGAGCCTGACCACCATCTCCTGGTTGACGATCAGCACGGGGATGAGCAGCAACAGCACCCACAGCAGGCTGTAGCCGTAGTTCTGGCCGGCCTGAGCGTAGGTCGCGACGCCGCCGGCGTCGTTGTCACCGACCATCACGATCAGGCCGGGCCCGATGATCGCCAGGAACGTCACCAGCTGCCGGCGCCAGCCTCCGTGCTGCTCGTCGCCAATCCTGATCTTGCCGAGTGCTCCCTCGATGTCGCCCAGGTGCGCCTCGTCCAGGACGGCGCTCGGCCGGCCAAGCTGCGGCGGCTGACCCGCGGTCCCCTGGGCACCAGGCTTAGGAGCGGGTGGCGGCGGCTTAGCGGCCGAGTTGGAGGGCTGCTTAGCGGCGGAGTTGGGCGGTGGACCGGCGGAGCTCGGCGGCGGATGCGGCGCCGAGCCCGACGGCCGCCGCGGCGCGGCCTTGTCAGGCACTCGCCCGCCATCCGGCGGGCTGGCGGCGTCAGGACGCGCCGGCCGCGCAGCCGACGGGGGCGGTTCCGGGCGCGCTTCAGGCGCGTCGCTGGCCGGGTCAGTCATTACTTCTTGCCCCGACGGGAGTCCGGTGGCTCAGCTGCCTCCCTGCGTCGCCAGTCGTCCGGCAGCGTCACTTCGAGCACGTCGTCGACCGTGATCAGGCCGATCATCTTCCGGTCCTCGTCGACCACCGGAATGGTGATCAGGTTGTAGTCGCTCATCAGCACCGCGACGTCTACGACGTCGGTGTCGGCGCCAACCCGCACGGGGTCGTCGTCGTAGACCTCGGTCAGGCGCCGTCCCGGGTCAGCCTGCAGGAGGCTGATCACCTTCACCACGCCGCTCAGCCGCCCGTCCTGGTCGACCGCGTGCACGCTTGTCAGCGCTTCAGGCTGCAGGGTGTGACTATGGCTCACCGCCGCGAGCGCATCGGCCACCTCGGTGTCGGCGTCGACAGCCAGGAACTCCACGCCCATGAGGCCGCCAGCGCTGGTCGGGTTGAACCCCATCAGGGTCAAGACCTTGGTCCGCTGGCCAATGGGCAGCAGGTCGAGCACTGGCTGCCTGCGCCGCTGCGGGAGCTCAGAGATCGCGTCAGCCGCGTCGTCGGCCCGCATGCGGCTGAGCACCTGCGCGATCTCGGCATCGGTGCGCGCGCCGAGCAGCCGCGTCGCCAGGTCCTCGTCAAGCTCCTCGAACACGTCGGCCTCGAGCTCAGGGTCGGCGTGGACCTGGCCGAGTATCTCGGTCTCCTCGGCCTTCGACGCCTCCTCGAGCAGGTCGGCGATCTGGGCGGCCTTCAGGCGCCTGATCCGGGCGAAGGGACCGCGCAGGAGGGCGCTGCTCGCGTGCCCGATCAAGGGCTCGAAATTCGCCCACTCCTCGAACTGGTGCGTACCTGTCTCACTCGGAGAGAGCATCTTCAGCAGGCCGCGCGGCCTGCGGTGGGTATCGACTCCGGCAAGCACCCACTCACCAGCGGACTGCCTCAGCTCGAGGTCGACGGCCTTGATCAGGTGGGCGGCAGGCACGTCGATGAGCCGGTGGCCGAGCACATCCGCGCGAAGCAGCACCTCACCGTCTCGCCGCTCGAACTGGCGCAAGTCAAGCACTGCGCTGGTCAGCTTCAGCGTCTCCCCGTCGAACGAGCTGACCTGGTCAAGCGGAACGAAGACCTCGCGATTGCCGACCCCGGCCACGACTCCGATCACTACCGGATTCTCTGTGCCGCGC
Organism: Streptosporangiaceae bacterium; assembly: GCA_030043395.1. The sequence continues at coordinate 585 of JASHXW010000053.1, read as the reverse complement.
AGGCGCACGATGACGTCCACCAGCCGGCCGATCGACTCGCCTCGCTTGTCGGTTATCGGGCGGCCTATCAGCTCTGACAAGTGCAAGACGCGCTCGCTGCCCGCCTCCGGCGCCGCGGCCGCCGGTGATGTGCTCATGTCGCAGCCTCTCTGGTCTCGGCGCAGCCGTCCTCGCCGCTGCCGTTCTCCTACCCAGAAGGCCGTTGCCGGCTTCCGGCCGCCGGCTCCGGTGCCCGCGCGGGTAATCGACGGGTAGCCTTAACCGCCGCCGGGAAGACTCCGCGGCGACGAGAAGGCCCGTTGGTCACTGTGCCACCTCGAGATGAACAGCGCAGGTCGTGTCCCGGGTTACCCCCGATACGGTCATGATGGTATGAAGACCACGTTCGGCACCTCGGCGGCATGGGGATGCCAGAGCGAGCGGAGGATCGGCAGGCGTGGCGACGGGCAAGGAGCAGGCGCTGGCAGGCAGCCAGGGCGACCTGAGCGAGACCCTCGGATACGCCATCAAACGGCGCCTTCTCGGCCCGCCGCTGGTCAACGAGCAACTGGGCGAGGAGCGGCTGTCCAAGCGGCTGGCGCTCGG
>JASHXW010000583.1 GCA_030043395.1 Streptosporangiaceae bacterium | reverse complement strand
TGGGGTCGCCACCGATCCCGACTGCCGTCGAGAAGCCGATGTCTCGCAGCTCATACATCATCTGGTAGGTCAGCGTCCCTGACTTCGATACCAGTCCGATCCGCCCCTCGGTGGTGATGTCGGCCGGGATGATCCCCGCATTTGACTTGCCAGGCGAAGCGACGCCAGGGCAGTTCGGTCCGATGATCTGGGTGACGTTCCCGCGCGAGCACGCGTAGGCCCAGAATGCCGCGGTGTCATGCACGGGAATGCCCTCGGTGATCACTATCACCAGGCCGATCGCGGCGTCGACAGCCTCGATGACGGCGTCCTTGGTCCCAGCGGGGGGAACGAAGACCACCGAGACATCGGCCCCGGTGTGCGCCATGGCCTCGCCCACGGTGCCGAAGACAGGCACGCTGGTTCCGCTCAGGTCGACGGTCTGCCCGGCCTTGCGCGGGTTGGTGCCGCCCACCACGTTCGTTCCCGCCGCGATCATGCGGGCCCCGTGCTTACGGCCCTCCGACCCCGTGATGCCCTGCACGATGACCTTGCTCTGGCCATTGAGGAAGATCGCCATCTCATGCTCCTGTCGCGGCCGCGCTGGCCAGCTCAGCGGCACGCCGCGCCGCGTCATCCATCGTCGCTACCTGCTCCACCACACCGATGGCTGCCTCGGTCAGGATTCGGCGGCCCTCGGCCGCGTTGTTGCCGTCGAGCCGGACCACGATGGGGTGGCGTACCGGCTGACCCTGCTCGGCCAGCATTCCGATTGCCGTCACGATCCCGTTGGCGACCGCATCGCAGGAAGTGATGCCGCCGAACACGTTGACCAGGACGGAGCGCACGGCCGGGTCGGACAGCACGATGTCCAGGCCATTAGCCATGACCTCGGCAGACGCGCCGCCGCCGATGTCGAGGAAGTTGGCCGGGCGGACCCCGCCGAACTCCTCTCCGGCGTAGGCGACGACGTCGAGAGTCGACATCACCAGGCCGGCGCCGTTGCCGATGATGCCGACTACGCCGTCAAGCTTGACGTAGTTCAGGTGCTTGGCCTTGGCACGCGCCTCGATCGGGTCGGCGGCGGTCGGGTCGGCGAACCGGTCGTGCTCCTGCCGGAAGCTGGCATTGTCGTCCAGCGACACCTTGCCATCGAGCGCCATGACCTTGCCGTCTGTCGTCAGGGCCATGGGATTGACCTCGACGAGCGTGGCGTCCTCGTCGGTGAACATGTTCCACAGTCGCTGCGCGAGCTCGACGGCACCGTCGAACGCCTCGGCGGGGATGCGCCCTGCCTCGATGATCTCGGCCGCCTTGGCGCGGTCCACGCCGGTGAGCGGGTCAATCCCGATCCGCGCGATGGCCTCGGGGTTGGTATGCGCCACTTCCTCGATCTCCACGCCACCCTCGACCGAGCAGATGGACATGAACTGGCGCCCGGCCCGGTCGACCAGGAAGGACAGGTAGTACTCCTGGTCGATGTCGACGGCCTGCGCGACCAAGACCTTGTGCACGGTGTGGCCCTTGATGTCCATGCCGAGGATCTGGCCTGCCTTCGCGTAGGCCTCGTCGGGGCCGTCGGCCAGCTTCACGCCGCCGGCCTTGCCGCGGCCGCCGGTCTTGACCTGCGCCTTCACCACCACAAGGGGATGTCCGGCCGCAGCGAACTCAGCCGCGATTGCCCGCGCCTCGTCCGCCGTATACGCGATCTTCCCGGCTTGCACGGGGACGCCGTACTCGGCGAAGAGCTCTTTCGCTTCATGTTCGAACAGGTCCACGTCTGGTCCGTCCTGACTGACGCTGCGCACGGCAGCGATACCCAACCGGCGATGGCGCCGGCCCGCTCTCCAGCGGCGGTCCGCCAGGCAGCCTAGCGGGGATCCGGCGCGCGATGAGTCACCCGGCCCGGCTTTCCGCCTTGGCTCCCAGTTCCGCGTGCACCCAGTCGACGATCTGCTGCGTCGGCGCTCCCGGCGTGAAGATCTTCGCGACCCCCATAGCCTCGAGCTCGGCAATGTCGGCATCGGGGATGATGCCGCCGCCAAACACCGTGATGTCGGTCGCGTTCTGCTCCCGCAGCAGGTCGAGCACCCGGGCGAACTGGGTCATGTGGGCGCCGGAAAGGATCGAGAGCCCGATCGCGTCCGCGTCTTCCTGCACTGCCGCAGCCACGATCTGCTCGGGCGTCTGGTGCAGGCCGGTGTAGATAACCTCGACCCCGGCATCGCGCAGGGCCCTGGCAACTACCTTGGCGCCGCGGTCATGCCCGTCCAGGCCGGGCTTGGCGATGATGACCCGGATCTTTCCCATGTACTGGCGCCTCCCAGCCGCTCACCCATCACCGGCAGGCTACCCGGAGTACCTCACGGCGGCGAGCGAGCCACCACAGGCCATCGACTTCGCAAGATACTATCGTTCATGATAGTACCACGGATGATAGTATCACCAGTGGAAGTATCTGAGAGGCATCGCCATGGACCGCTTCATCGGGCGCGAGCGAGAACTCCGGCTACTGCAGCAATCGCTTGATCGAGTCGCCGCAGGCGGGCGCGCGGGTCGCCCCGGCCGCGCCATCCTCATCCGCGGCCGCCGCAGGGTCGGCAAGTCGCGCCTCGCTGAGGAATTCATCGAGCGAGCAGGCGTTCCGTATTTCTTCTTCACCGCATCGGCGCAGCGCTCGCCTGAGCTGGACCTCCGTCAGTTCACGCAGGCGGCAGCCACTAGCTCGCTGGCCGGCGCAAGTCTGTTCGACCAGCAGAGCCCCGCCGACTGGACCGGGGCATTGTCCCTGCTCGCCGCCGCTCTGCCGGATCAGGCGCCGAGCGTCGTCGTGATCGACGAGATGCCTTACCTGATACGCAACGACCCGGGATTCGAGGGCAGCCTGCAGGCGGTCTTCGATCGCGCGCTGGCACGCAAGCCAGTCCTGCTGATATGCATCGGGTCTGACCTGGCGATGATGGAAGCTCTGAATGCCTACGGTCGTCCGTTCCATCAGCGAGCCGCGGAACTGACGGTCCCGCCGCTGAGTCCCGCGGATGTCGCCCGCATCACGGGGCTGCCCGCCGCTGAAGCCTTCGACGCCTACCTGATCACCGGCGGCCTGCCGCTCATACTCGACGAGTGGCCGGCTGGCCAACCAGTTCAGGCCTACCTCGCAGACGCCATCGCCGATCCCACATCTGCCCTGTTGGTCAGTGGTGAGCGGTCTCTTGCCGCCGAGTTCCCTGCCGAGTCCCACGCCAGGCTCGTGCTCGGTGCCATCGGCTCAGGCGAGCGAACGCACACTCGGATCGGCCAGGCAGCGGGCGATCTGGCACCAGCGTCATTGGCGCGCGCCCTGCGCTTGCTCACCGAACGACGCATCGTGGATGCGGAGTTGCCCTTGTCCGCAAAGCCGTCACGCGAGACCCGATACTCGGTGGCCGATCCTCACCTGCGCTTCTGGCTGGCATTCCTCGGACCGCACCTCCCTGAGATCGAACGGGGCCGAAGCGACCTCGTGCTTGACCGCATCGAGCGCTCGTGGACGAGTTGGAGAGGCCACGCGATCGAGCCGGTCGCCCGGGAGTCTCTTCGCCGTATGCCCGCGGCGGCGCTTGCGGCGGGCACACGGGTCACCGGGGCATACTGGACCCGCACCGGGGACCCTGAGATTGACATCGTGTGCGCTGACCGCAGCCCGATCGCCCGGCGGATTACTGCAGTCGGCTCGATCAAGTGGCTTGAGCATCGCCCCTTCGATCGCCACGACCTCGCTGAGCTCATCGTTCAGCGCAGCAAGCTGCCTGGCGCGGACGACCGCACGCCGCTGATTGGCCTGGCCCGAGCCGGCGTCGACGCTGATGGCCTGATCGGGCTCACGCCAGAGGACTTGATCGGCGCCTGGCAGAACTAACCACCAGCTAGCAACCGCGGCCCAGAGCTGGGGATCATGCCTTGCGACCGCCGGTCAGGTCACAGCTTCTCGATCGGCGCATAACGCAGCAGCAGGTGCTTGATGCCGTACTCCTCGCCGAAGTCAACCTTGGCTTCGGGGTCGTCACCACGTCCCTCCACCGACAGCACCCGTCCGAGCCCGTAGCTGTCGTGGTTGACCAGGTCGCCGGGCTTGAGTGAGGGTACTGACCGGTTGCCGAGCGCGTTGACGCCGGGGCGCCGCGCCAGCCGCTCGGAGGCCGGCGCGACCGAGGACAGCGCAGCGGCGGCGTCCCTGCGCCACGACACGAGCTCGGCCGGGATCTCGGACAGGAACCTGGACTCCTTGTGGTAAGCCGGGCGACCCCACCACGTCCGCGCTGCGGCGCGAGTCAGGTAGAGCCGCTGACGTGCCCTGGTGATGCCGACGTAGGCGAGCCTGCGCTCTTCCTCAAGCTCGCGCCGGTCGTTGATGGACCGCTCGTGCGGGAAGACGTTCTCCTCCATGCCCGTCAGGAACACGACGGGGAACTCCAGCCCCTTGGCGGTGTGCAGTGTCATCAGCGTGACCATGCCGCCGTGCTCGGCGCCCTCCGGGATCTCGTCCGCATCGGCCACCAGCGACACTTGCTCGAGGAAGGCAGCCAGCCCGCCGCCATTGTTATGCGCGTCGAATTCCCTGGCTACCGAGACAAGTTCCCTGACGTTGTCGATGCGGCCGGCGTCTTGCAGGTCGCTCGATGCCTCAAGCTCGGCGACGTAACCGGTCCGGTCCAAGATGGCGTCGGCCAGGTCTCCGACCGGCGTCCCGTTCCGCTCCGCCTGCCGGAACTCCGCGATCATCTCGTTGAACGCCTCGATCGCGCTCCCCGAGCGCGCCGGCATGCCGGGCACGTCCTGCGGCCTGGCGAGCGCCTCGGCGAAGCTGATCTTGTCCCTGGCAGCCATCGCGGCCACGTACTCGAGCGCCCGGTCGCCGATCCCGCGCCTGGGCACGTTGATGATCCGGCGCAGCGAGATCTCGTCCTGCGGGTTGCCGATCAGCCGCAGGTAGGCCAGCAGGTCGCGGACTTCCTTGCGCTCGTAGAAGCGGACGCCGCCGACCACCTTGTAGGGCAGCCCGGAGCGGATGAAGACTTCCTCGAAGACCCGCGACATCGCGTTGGTCCGGTAGAAGATCGCGACGTCCCCGGGGTTCGCGTCGCCCGCCTCGGCGAGCTTGTCCACCTCCTCGGCGACGAACGCGGCCTCGTCGTGCTCGCTGTCCGCGACGTAGCCGGTGATCGGAGGCCCGTCACCGGCGTCAGACCACAGGTTCTTCGGCATCCGCCCGGAGTTGCGCGAGACGACGGCGTTGGCTGCGGCCAGGATGTTCTGCGTGGAGCGGTAGTTCTGCTCGAGCAAGATCACCTTCGCGCCGGGGAAGTCCCGCTCGAACTCGGTGATGTTGCGGATCGTCGCGCCGCGGAAGGCGTAGATCGACTGGTCGGCGTCGCCGACGACGCATAGCTCGGCTGGCGGCATGAACTCGTCGCCGCCGAGCTGGCTGGCCTCGCCACCGCCCACAAGCTCCCTGATCAGCACGTACTGAGCGTGGTTGGTGTCCTGGTACTCATCGACGAGCACGTGCCGGAACCTGCGCCGGTACGTGAGCGCCACATCCGGGAACGCCTGCAGCAAGTTGACGGTGACCATGATCAGGTCGTCGAAGTCCATCGCGCCGGCCGCCACCAGGCGCCGCTGGTACTCCCCGTACGCCTCGGCCAGCGCCTTCTCCCGGTAGCCCGATGCCCTGGCGGCCACGGTCTCGTAATCGATCAGCTCGTTCTTCAGCGCGGAGACTTGCCCGGCCATCGCCTTCGCGGGGTGGTACTTCGGGTCAAGCTCAAGCTCCCGGCAGACCAGCGCCATCAGCCGCTCGGAATCGGCCTGGTCGTAGATGGTGAACGAGGACGGGTAGCCGAACCTCGTCGCCTCCCTGCGCAGGATTCGCACGCAGGCCGAGTGGAAGGTCAGCAGCCACATTCCGCGCGCCCTGGCCCCGGTGAGCGCCTGGGCCCGGGCGGCCATCTCCCCGGCTGCCTTGTTGGTGAACGTGATGGCCAGGATCTCCGACGGCGATACCTCGCGCTTGGCCACCAAGTAAGCGATGCGGTGGGTCAGCACCCGGGTCTTGCCCGAGCCGGCCCCGGCGACGATCAGCAGCGGGCTGCCCTCGTGCACCACGGCCTCGCGCTGCTGCGGGTTCAGGCCCTCAAGGAGCGAGTCAGCCGCGGTCATCGTCACCTGTTCACCATAGGCGCTGACGCCGACAGCGTGGCGCACCTCAGCGCTGCTGGCTGCTGCGGAGTCGATCCCCGGGCCTGGTGAGGAACGACGATGGCGCTGCGCTGTTGTTATATAGCAACAGCGCAGCGCCATCGTTGTTGTCAGTCGCTCGGCGACGCGCCGACTTCGCGGGGCCGCGCTGCGACGCGCGGGCTCGCGTCAGTCGTCGGGCACCAGCGTCGGCGTCGACCTGGTCAGCGTCCGGCCCTGGAAGAAGGCCGGCGAGGTGACCCGCAGGTAGGCGAACAGGATGAGGCCGGCCACGGCGGACA
>JASHXW010000582.1 GCA_030043395.1 Streptosporangiaceae bacterium | reverse complement strand
AGCCAAGCAATAGTCGCCGGCGGCCACCTCGACCGGCGTTGTCAGGACAATCACTTGTGCTTGGTGACGGTGAGCGCGAAGTGCTGAACGGCGTCGGGGCCTGCGCCGTTGGAGGCGGTGAGGGTGAACTTGTGGGTGCCCGCTGCGGTCTTGGCGGGTGTTCCGGACAGGGTCGCGGTCGCTGGGTTGAAGGTGATGCCTTTGGGGAGTTTCCCGGTCTCCCATAGCCAGGGCTCCGGGCTGCCCGTGACCTTCACCACGAACTTGGATTTCTTGCCGGTCGTAAAAGTAGCTTTCCCGGGCGAAGTGAATCGCGGCCGAGCCGCTGTGCCGGCCTGAGTACCGGTCACGGTGACGTTGTCGACGGTTTGCCCGGACACGGTGAGCTTGACGTTTGTCGCGCCGATCGGGATCGACTTCAGTTTGAGCGTGTAGAAGCAGAACTTCCCGACCGTGGTGGTCGTGCGGATGACGTGGCCGTCGGGGAGCTTGATCGATGCTTGGACCGGGACGCCGGGGTCGGACTGTTGGTCCTGGCCGGTGATGGTCTGGGCTGCTCCGGCGTCGGTGGTGACGGTGGCCGGGGTGAGCGGCGGAAGGGGTGCGGTGATGCTCGGGTCGGGGGCGGGCGCGGTGGTGATTCCGCCGTCGTCCGTGGTCACCAGGAGCTTGTTGTCGGCTGTGGCGACGCAGAAGTCGGCCGAGGCGCAGGAGACGTTGTCGAGCTGGTTGGTGGTGGAGTCGTCTTCGGGGTACCAGGTGGCGCCGCCGTCGTCGGTGCCGGTGAGGGCGAGCTGGGTGCCTGTTCCGCCGGCCCAGCAGTCGGTGGCGTCGGCGCAGCTGACCGAGTTGAGCCAGCCGGTGTCGGAGACGAAGTCGTTGCCGGTCCAGGTCTGGCCGCCGTCGGCGGAGATAAGTTCGATCGAGCCGCTCTCGGTGCCCGAGGTGTTGCTCGAGTTGCCGACGGCGTAGCAGGTCAGCGACGAGGTGGCGTTCGGGGCGCAGGAGACGCCGTACAGGGTGGAGATCTCGTTCAGCACCGGGGCGGTTGATGCTTGCCAGGTGATCCCGGCGCCCGTCAGGACCACGGGCTGGCCGCCGGTGGTGCCCGTCCCGCCGACAGCCACGCACGATCCGGTTGAGCTGGCCGGCGGGCACCAGATGTCGTACACGCCGATGCTGCCGGTTGTCTCGTAGCCTCCGCTCCACGTGGCGCCACCGTTAATGGTGTAGGCGATCCCTCCTGCGCCGAACCGGCCGTAGGCCAGGTAGCAGTTCTCTGCTGAGACGCAGTCGATGGCGTTCAGCACGAGGCTGGCGGAGAGCTGCTCGCGGACTGGATTCCAGGTCTGGCCGCCGTCGGTGGAGACCACCACCATCTCGGAGCTCGAGCCGGTGCCCGCCGCATAACAGATAGCGGTCGTCGGGCAGGAGATCGAGACGAACTGGTAGCCGGCCGGCAAGTCGCCGGACATCGTCCACGTGCCGGCTGAGGTCACATACACCGCCTGGTTGTCCTCGAACTGCCCTGCCGGCGTCGATGCCTGGTCGTTCACGATCACCGCGCAGAAGTTCGTGCCGGGCACGCACGAGACCGGGTCCATCGGATTGCCCGGCAGCGCACCTCCGACCGAGTAACCGGTTGGGAGCGCCTGCCGGACCCAGTCCGATCCGATGCCCGCCGGGGCAATCACCGCAGCCGTTGCCGGAGCTGCCGAAGCATACGTAGCCGACATGGCCGCCAGCAGAAGAACGGCAACGCTAACGCTCGCGACACAACGAGGAACCCCTAGCCGCATATCAGTACCCTATTCGCCAAGTGGTATAAGCCACCTAATAGCAGATCAGGGGATATCTTACGGACAGATCCGCCCGTTGAACATCCCTCATCTACCGCTGAGTAGGGGTTCCACCACTTCACCGGGTTACTGACCTGGACGACTTGCTGGCAGGCTCCTCGGGCGTAGGAGGGCTATCTCGCCTTCACGACGGCGAAGCTCCAGTGGCCGTTCCTCGCGAAGGCCTTCGCGTAGCCGAGCGCGGTCATATGCCCGCCAGTGCATGCGCCGGGCACGACGCCGAGATTTGCTGACATCGGCTTGCTGTGACCGGGTACCCGTTGCGTGTCCACGACGTCATCAGAACTGGAGCAGGACAGGTCGAACGCTCCCGTCATCTTGCCGTCAGGACCCCAGGTGCCCTCTGCGACCCCGCCAGGAGTATTGATGTACTCTGCCCTGGCCAGTGCGCCGGCGAACGTGTAGGTATCAACGGTTCCATCGGGGTTGACGACGATCGTCTCCAGGCTGGAGCCCTTGTGTTCATCACCGGCGAGAGGCGGCTCTACGAACGCCACTTTCCACAAGCCAGATTTGGCCTTCCCAGAGGGCGGGTTCGCTGGAACGGACGTACTCGCCGGAGCTGTGGTCGACCCGCCACCGGAACGGGGCCCGCTTCCAGCCGGCGGACTGCTCGTGCAGCCTGCCACCGCAGCGATCAACGCCAGCCCGCAAACGATCCCGGTCGCCTTCATTGGCGTCTCCTCCTCTCTTCCAGAGTGCCGATACTTCCGGGTCCTGCGCCTAGAAATGGCGGCGGATCGCATTTAGGAATGGATGGTTTCGACCTGATAGTACCTGGCGGAGCCCGACGCTGACGCACGCGAAAACATCAGATATGCACATCTGGGCGGCGAGGATACCCGCGACACTCGAGCACCTGTCATCGACGGCGACGGCGCCGTGCTCGACCTGATCGTCGCGCCCAGGACGCCCTGCCGGCAGGAGACGGAGCGGGCCGCTCGCCGTCAGGCGAGCGGCCCGCTCCGCGGTGAGCGTCAGCTGCCGACGGTGTACTCGTACGGGAGGGCAGCCAGCTCGTCGGCGGACTCCTGGCCGTACGGCGGCACATCGGTCAGGAAGTCATCGATGTAGAGGTTGCCGGTCACGACCGTTCCCGCTGCGGCGGACGGCGTGATGGTTACGTTGATGGTCACGGTCTGACCTGGGTTGATGACGACCGGCGAGAAGGCCGTCGCCGGGTTGACCGCGGCCAGCTCGATGTCGCCGGTCGCGGAGGTGATCGACGTGTCGAACTCGTCGGTGGTCGCGGTCATTGCCGTGCTAACGGTGCCGGCCGGTGCAGGAGCCGGGTACGGGCCACACTCGGTGGGCTCGGCGTACCACACTCCACCGGTGACGGTGCCGCCGGGCGCCGTGTAAGTGCCGGACGGGCTTGTCGAGCACAGCGGGCCTGGCCCGCTCGCCGAGCTCGCCAGATCCGGGTCACCCTGGTTGGCTCCGAAATCGAACATGATCGGAAGCGACGCCGTGGCCGTGACCGAGACGCTTGAGGTTTG
>JASHXW010000581.1 GCA_030043395.1 Streptosporangiaceae bacterium | reverse complement strand
CCGCCCGAGGCGGTCCGCGTGTAGGCGACGATCGTGTTGCCGGCCGGGTTGTCGGTCTGCACGAACACGGCAGGCGCGTTTCCAGACCAGGCATCCGCCGTCGCCGCGCTGGCCGGCACCGCGGAAAGCACGACAGCTGCGGCACCGGCGATGGTGACCGCCGCCACCTTCGAGATTGGTTTCATGACTCTCCCATCTGTGGTGTTAGTTGCGTCCCGCCATGACGCCGCCGTCGACGTCCCAGATTGCGCCCGTGACCCAGCTGGTGGCAGGTGAGAGGAGGAAGGTGATGACGTTGGCCAGGTCCCGCGTGGTGCCAGTGCGGCCGAGCGGGTGGAAGGCGTCGAAGCTGTGCATCGTCGCGTCCAGCTGGTCCTTGGGCACGAACCGCTCGTAGATCGGCGTCGCCACCACGGCGGGGGCGACGGCGTTGACACGGATCTGGTGCGGCGCGAGCTCCAGCGCGAGGTTGCGGGTCAGCGCGTGCAGGCCGCCCTTGCCCAGCGAGTACGCCGAGGAGGGCGTGGCACCGATTCCCTGGTGCGCCCACATGCTGCCGACGGTGACGATGGAGCCCCCGCGGCCCTGGGAGACCATGCCGCGCGCCACCGTCTGGGTGATGAAGAAGATGGCCCGGTCCAGTTCCAGGTAGGAGTCGTAGTCCTCGCCGTCGTGGTCCAGGAACGGCTTCGGCACGAACAGCCCCGCCGCGTTGACCAGCAGGGTGGCATCCGCGTGCTCATCGGCGAGCTGCTGGCGAACGCGCTCCACTTCCATCCGGTCGGCCAGATCGGCGGCGATGCCGTAGGCCTTGCCGGTACGGCTGAGTTCGGCCGCGGTGGCATTGACCAGCTTGCCGTGCAGGCCGATCACGACGGCGCTGCCGCCTGCGGCGACGACATCGCTGGCAACCTGGCGTCCCATTCCACTGCTGCCGCCGACGACTACGAGCTTCTGCCCGGCGAACATCGGCATCGCCATCGGGCTGGCCATCTGGGCAGCCATAGTGCTGCCCATCTGCGGATCGCCCATCTGCGGATCGCCCATCTGGTCCGTCATCGGGCTGCCCATCTGCGGATTGCCCATCTCCTCCGTCGCGGGGCCGGCCATCTGCGGGTGCATGCCCTCGAGCCAGTTCATGCTCATGGGGGTCTCCTTCCGGTGGGCGGAACGCAGCCGTGCTGTGCTGCCTGCTCATGGGTAGCGTCGCCGTCACGCCGGGACTCCACATCGTCAAGACGGACAGTCGCGAGGGAGGATCCGGAGTCAGCGGACGCCGATGATTCCGGCAAGGATCGCGAATCGGTCACTGGTCGTCTACGCGCTGCAGTGCCTGCAGGCCGCTCAGGTCGATGCAGTTCAGTCCCCGGACCCGGGAAATGACCATGAGGACGCTCGTGCAGCTGCGGCACCGGACGACAGTTCCCGGCGCGCGCAGGTAGACCGTGGTCTCGGCGACTCGCTGGATCGCGCCGCAGGTTGCGCACGTGGCCGCGGCGCTGGTCATGTCGGCCGCGAAGACCTCCGTGAGCAGGCCGCCGATCGCATTGCCGTCCAGTGCCATCAGGCTCCTCCGAAGCGCTCGGTCTTGACCCGGCTCTCGGGGTAGTGGCGGGCGACGAGCAGCTCGGCCACGGCCTCGACAAAGGGAGTTGGCCCGCAGATGAAGGCCAGCGGGCGCTCGCTGGCAGGCCAGGCGACGCGGGCGAGCATGGCGTCGTCGACGCGGCCGGAGAAACCGGCCCAGCGCGGCGGCTGGCGGCGGGTCAGCGTATAGCGCACCTCGGCCCTGCCCCCGTACCTGTCCAGCTCGGCCCGGTAGATCACGTCCTCCAGTGAGCGCGAGGAGTACAGCAGCCGGGCCGGCACGTTACTGCTGCTGCGCTGGCGATGCCGCAAGATGGCGCGCAGCGGTACCACGCCGGATCCGCCGGCGACAAGCAGTAGCGGCCCGCCGTCCTCAGGCCCCCAGGTGAACCAGTTCCCGATCGGGCCCCGTACCTCCATCTGGTCGCCCGGGCGCAGCTCCTGGGTCAGGTAGGGCGAGACCTCGCCCTCCTCAAGGCGCTCCACGGTGATGGCGACAGGCTCGCCGTTGGCCGAGGCGATCGAGTATGACCGTTCAGCGCTGTAGCCGTCCTCGGCGGTCAGCCGGACGTCCAGGTGCTGGCCGGCCTGGTGACCGGGCCAGTCCGGGAGGTCAAGGGCGATCGTGCGGACCGAGGCTGTCTCGTCGGCCACGGTGGCCACCGTGGCGACTTGCCAGGTCAGTCGCCCGCGTACCGCTGTTCCCGCCATGGGTCCCCGTAGTTGTTATAGCCGTAGTTCTCCCAGAAACCTGGCTGGTCCTTCTCGAGTAGTTCCAGGCCGCGCACCCACTTGGCGCTCTTCCAGAAATACAAGTGCGGCACGAGCAGCCGCGCTGGCCCGCCGTGCTCGGGTGCTAGCGGCTGCCCGTCGTAGTCGAAGGCGAGCCACGCCTGGCCGTTGCGCACGTCGCTGACCGGCAGGTTGGTGGTGTAGCCGCCGTCGCTGAACGCCAGCACGTACTGCGCGTCGTGCCCGACCTGGTCAAGCAACTGGCTGACCGGGATGCCCCGCCACACCGTGCCGAGCTTCGACCAGCGCGTCACGCAGTGAATGTCCACAGTGACCGTCTCGGCCGGCAGGTCCATCAGTTCCGCCCACGTCCAGGAGCGGAGCGTCCTGCCACCCCGGCGGATGGAGAAGGTCCACTCCCGCAGCGGCGTGTGCGGCGTGGGGCCTGCCGACAGAACGGGAAAGTCCGTCGTGGCATGCTGTCCCGGCGGGAGCTTCCCGGCCGCGACATCCCCCGGCCGGCTGCGACGGTGAAAGCCCCGTGAGATCGGGCTGGTCATGGCTGGTCGATCCCTTCGCGGCACGCACATGCAGAAGCGATGCGGTGACGGCCACTATGAGGCGGCCAGGCAGGCGCCGACATCGTCAAGATGGCTAATTCCTGCGGGCCGGCACCGCGGAGATTCGCTTTGCGATGGGACGGCTCTGTTAGCGGATCTGACGATGTCGCCGGCAGCCAGCCGGACCGATGCTGGCATCAGGACCATCGGCCCGGAGGTGGCCAGATTGCCGACGAGAACCGAAGGCAGCTCGTTGCCTGGTATATCTAATTTTGTACCGTTGTGCAGGTGCCCAAGTGGTTAGCACTGGCGCGCACTACGAGATCCGGGTGCGGGGCCACCTGGGCCAGGTGATGCGCGCCGCGTTCCCCGAAATGCGCGTTCACCTCGACGGTGATGACACGGTGCTCAGCGGAGCAATGCCAGATCAGGCTGCTGTCTACGGGGTGCTGGCGGCTGTCGAATCCCTGGGCCTGGAACTGATCGAGGTGCGCCGCGCAGCGGCTGGCTGAAGTAGCGGGCTCATGTGCCGCGGCCGCGAGATTCATACGGATCGTACGAAGCGCCGCTGGGCTGGTACCCGGCATGCTGGGACGATGCCACAAGCGCGCCCGCCGACACGGAGGGTCAAAGGTCCGGGCCAGGCAGTGCCAGCGGGAGCTGCACCCGGCAGGCAGTCCGGCAGGCAGTTCGGCAGTCTGGCCGATGTGCTGCGATGACGACAGCCATTGGCGCTGAGGCGCCCGGGCAGCGCACGGGCGCCCAGAGTACTGAAGCGCATGCGGGCCGGGCCGCGCTGCGCGGCCGTGACACCGAGCGGTGCGTGATCGGTCAACTCCTAAGGCAGGCAGAGCGGGGATCCGCTGGCGTGGTGCTGGTCGAAGGCGAGCCGGGCATTGGCAAGTCACTGCTGCTCCGTGATGCCTGCCAGGAAGCTGAAGACCGTGCTTTCGCGCTGCTCGCCGGGGCGGCCGATCCGCTCTCCTATGCAACTCCGCTATTCGCGCTCCGGGCAGCCCTGCGCGAGCCGCTTACCGGGGAAGATCCCGGTCACGATCGTCCTGATGCATCTAGCCAGGCTCGTCAGCTTCCGCGCATCCGCAGCCGGCTGCAACAGCGCGCCGCGTCTGGCCCGCTGCTGATCTGCCTCGACGACCTGCACTGCGAGAGCGAGGGGACACTTGCCGCGCTGCGGTCCCTGCAGCGGGACCTGTGCGAGCAGCCCGTGGCCTGGCTGCTCGCCCGCTCAAGCACTGTTCGCGGTGGCGCCGATCATCTGTTCGCCCTGCTAGAACGTGACGGCGCCATCCGGATCACGCTCGCCCCGCTGGCCGAGGATGCAATGCAGATGATGATCACTGATGCCTTCGGCGCGCCGCCGGACCCGGAACTGACTGCGCTCGCCAGGGGGGCGGCTGGCAATCCGGCGCTCCTTTCCGAGCTGATCGCCAGCCTGCGCGCGACCAAGGCGGTCGAAATTCGCGACGGTCGCGCTTTCCTGACCTCCGGGATCCTGCCGCTGCAGTTTCGCCAGCTCGCCCAGCAGCGACTCGGGCAGCTAACCAGGCATACCCGTCACCTCCTGCTGACCGCGGCTGTCCTGGGCCCTGCCTTCCGGCTTGAGGACGCCGCGGACATGCTCGGCGAGCTCCCGGCTTCCCTCTTGCCGGCCATCGAAGAGGCCATTGATTCCGCCCTGGTGAGCACGGCGGAGAACGGCTTCGCCTTCCGCAGTGAATTGCTGCGCTGTGCGGCCGCCGACATGATCCCGGCGCCGGCCCGCCGGACCTTGCACCGCCAGTACGGCGAGATCCTGCTTGGACGCGGGGCATCTGCCACCGATGCGGCCAGTCACCTGCTCGAGGGCGCGGATCCTCGCGACCCCACGTCGCTGCTGGACCTGGACCGCGCAGTGGCCCCGACCATCCGAAATGCTCCGCAGGTCGCGGCTGATCTCGCGGTCCGCGCACTGAAGCTGACCCCGCCCGGCGATCCGGCCGCGATACCGCGGTCCGTGACTGCCGCGGAGGCCCTCGCGGCGGCGGGCAGGCTCGAGCAGGCAGCGGCAATTGCCGAGAAGATGCGGGCCAGGCCGCTTCCGCCATTGGCCGAGCAACGGCTCCGGTGCGTCATGTCCTGGGTCCTGTGTACTCGTGGACTATCGCGTGAGGCGGCCGCCGAGGCGGCGGCGGTCCTGGGCGCCGCGCAACTGCCGCGTGATCTCCGAGCCCGCGCCCTGGCAGCGAGCCTGCAGGCCCTGACGACTATGCCTGCCCGGCACACCGCAGACGGCGCCCTGGCGGAGGTCCGGCGCGGCACCAGCACGGGTCCGGCCGCCCTGATCCTGCGGGCAAGCCGGTGCTGGGACAGCGGGCAGCTCACGGAGAGCCTCGAGCTGGCGCGTGACGCCGCGCGTGGCTCGGGCATCTCGCCGGATGCCCGGGACGCCCAGCCCCTCCTCGTCCTGGCGGCAACGCTCGTCGACATGCGCGAACTAGAGGACGCTGAGGCCGCGCTGGGCGCCGCGAGGGCTGCCGGCCTGGACTGCCTTCCAGCCGGCTCGGCTGTGACGCTGCTGCGCGCGCGCGTGCACCTGGCCGCAGGACGGCTCAGTGATGCCAGCGCCGAAGCCGCCGCTGCCCTGGTTCAGGCCCGGGCCCTGGGTGCCGACTCGTACGTCGCAAGCGCCCGCAGCGTTCTTGCCGTCATCGAGTTGCGCCGTGGCCATGTTGAGACCGCGGCGGCGCACATCACCAGTCGCCCGATCTGCGGCATGCATGCGGCGAGCATCTACGCACGCTCTGAGAGCAGCCTCGCGCAGGCGCAGGTCGTTGAGGCTAGCCATGGCCCTGCCGCGGCACTGAGCAGCCTGGCTGCGTTCTGCGCCGAACTCCGCGTTCGACCGGGGCCGCTGCTGGCAGATCCAGCGCTGGCCGCCTGGCTCGTGCGCACTTCGCTCGCGGTTGGCGATGAGAAGCTGGCTGAGGCTGCCGCGGACGCTGCCGTTAGCCTGGCGGCCGCCAATCCCGGGTTCGTAGCGGCTGGCCTGGCCGCCAGGCATGCGCTCGGCCTGCTGCAATGTGATCCTGCCTTGCTGGCCAGCTCAGCGCGGAAGCATGCGGATCCGTGGGCCAGCGCGTCGGCAGCGGAGGACCTGGGCATTCTGCGAGAACGGCGAGGACAACGCGACGATGCCGTCGATGCCCTGACATCAGCGCTCACCCGTTACGGGCAGCTGGGGGCATGCAGGGATGCGGCGCGAGTCCGCTCGCGGCTTCGCGAACTGGGCGTCCGGCGCCGGCACTGGAGCATCAGTCCGGCGGACAGGCCTGCCGAAGGCTGGCAGAGCCTGACCGCAACTGAGCAGGCCATCGCTTGCCTCGTCGTCGAGGGGCTGAACAACAACCAGATCGCGGCCCGCATGTATATCAGCACTCATACCGTCGCGCACCATCTCCGCCAGGCCTTCCGCAGGCTCGCCATCACCTCCCGGGTCGAGCTTGCCCGCATCGCGGTCGAGCAGGCTTCGGAGGAGATCTCCCCGCGTGCAAGCCGCTCCCGCTGAGGATGCCTGCGTATGAACTCCGCGGCCGGAAGACCGAGCGCGGCCGGCTCCGCGGTGCCATCGCTGAGGCCGCGACTCAGGCCTGCCCCACTGACGCGGACGGTGCGAGCAGACCGATGGTGCGCGCGGCCGCGACCGCCTCTGTGCGGCTGTGGGCGTCGAGCTTGGCGTAGAGATTGCGCATGTGGGTTTTCACGGTGCTTGTCGATAGGTGCAGCTCGGCAGCGATCTCCGGAGCGGACAGGTGCGTCGGCAGGTAGCGAAGCACCCGCAATTCGCCCTTGCTGACCGGGTCTTGCGGCTGCCCGGACCCAGCCGGCGGCTCACCCCCGGTCAGGAGGTCAAGGATCTCAGCGACCATCCTGCCGTGGCCAGTACCCTGCCGCGCCTGCCGTGCGAGGAGCGCCGGCACCGGATACAACAGGAACCACAGGAGGGCGTGGTCAGCCTCGGCCAGGTCCAGCGCGCGCTCTAGCGCCCGGCTGCTGGCGGATGGTTCGCCTAGGGCGTCGCGTGCGGCGGCCTCCAGCAGGAAGGCTTCCGTCAGCCAGGAGCGCCACCCCGCCTGGGCGGAGCCGGCCAGGACAGGGCCGAGCTCGCAGACCGCGCCCTTCGCGTCATCGCGGGCCAGGCACAACATCGCGGCAGCGATCCGCATCTCACCCCGGTCACGGTAGGCATCCGGGACGCCTGCGATGAGCTGCCCGGCCCGGTCAAGCTCGCCCAGGCGAACAAGAGCTATGGCCATCCACGCCCGCAGGGGCCGGACGAGCGGGTGCGCACGCCCGAGCGGCTGGCCGGCCTCAAAAGCGGCCAGCGCCAGGCGGGGCTGGCCGCGTCCTAGCTCGAGCTGGCCGCGAAGGTACTTGATGCCCATTGCCACGACCGGCCTGTCGTCGGCATCGACCGTGCGCTCAGCGCGCTGCACCCACGCATCGGCCTCGTCGAGCCTGGCCTGCCAGGCCAGTGCGGATCCGAAGGTCATGTACGCCAGGCCCGAGAACGGGTCGTCGGTCCAGCCGTGTCGTGCTGCCAGCTCGATCGCCTGCATGCTAGGCCCGGCAGCGAGCGGAATCTGCCGCGTCAACTCGATTCCGCCACGGTAAATGAGGGCCATGAATTCCAGATAAGGACGGCCGATACGGCGGGAAAGGGCGACCGCCTGGTCCAGGTGAGCCTCCGCCTGCTCCGGGTACCCGGTCCACGTCTCGCTGTCGCCCAGGCTGATCAGGGCCAGCGCCCGAAGCTCTGGCCCCAGACTCGGGCTGGCTGCCTCCTCCAGCGATTCCGCTGCCCCAAGCAGGCGGCGGGCCAGGGAACCCCTCGCCCGCTGGTCGCCGGTCTGCTCCACCATCAGCAACCGGACGACGTCGAGCAGAACATTGGGCTCAGCCGGTTCACTGGCTGGCCCTGACGGTGCGGCGCTCTCCGCCAGCCGGAGATAGCGCTCGGCCGCGGCGAGCGTGCCCTGCGCCAGCTCGTCTCCTGCGGCTGCGGCCGCCAGCTCGGCGTCCTCTTTGGCGGACTCAGGCGGAAAGCCGGCCATGAGGGCGTGCACCGTCGCGCTCTGGCCGTCGAGGTACAAGCTCAGCCAGTGCCTGGCCACAAGGCTCGCCGCCAGCCGCCAGTCCTCGGCCGCCAGCGCGTGGCGGATCGCCTCGACGGCGTAGCCGCTTGCGGCCAGCCATCGCGCGGCCCGCTCGTGCAAGACCTCGATCTGCTCTGGCTCGGAGTTCCGCAACTCGAGCTGCAGTAGGTCGGCAAACAGGTGGTGATATCGGAACCAGGACCGCCCGGTGTCAAGCGACACGACAAACGCGTTCGCCGCTTCCAGGGCCTGAAGAGTGCGCTCCCCTCCTTTGCCGCCCGTCAGCAGGTCAGCGAGCTCGCCGTTGACGCGCTCCAGGATGCTCGTTCTGAGCATCAGCCGTCGCGCATCGGGCACCTGGCGCTCAAGCACTTCCGTCAGCAGGTACTCAGTAACCGTGCGCTCGGTGCCCGAGAACGCGGCAGCGAACTTATCCGGATCCGGGTGTCCGGCCAGCGACAGCGCCGCCAGCCGCAGGCCAGCCGCCCACCCCTCAGTCCGTTCGTGCAGGATCGCCAGGGCCGTGTCGCTCAGGCCGACGCCGGCTACAAGGAAGAGCTCCCGTGCCTCCGGCAGCGTGAACCTCAGGTCGTCTGCGCGGATCTCGGTCAGCTCGCTGTCCAGCCGCAGCCGGTGCAACCCGAGCCTGATGTCGTGCCGGGTCGCCAGCACGATCTTGAGCTGAGGCGGAGCGCGCATCACCAGGAGTTCGACCTGCTTGCGCGCTTCCTCGGACCGCAACTCGTGGACGTCGTCGAGCACCAGCCACAGCTTGTGCTGCAGTGGCGCCAAGTCGGCTAGGAGCCGCTCGACGATGATCCAGCCGTCAAGATCCGGAGAGGGCGTCAGCTCACGCACCAGCCTGGACCCGGCTGATGTTGCGCGCAGAGCGGCCAGCACTGACAGCCAGAATCGCTGGGGATCGCGTTCGCCTCGCATCACCTGCACGAATGCCGTGCAGCCGGCCAGCTTCGCCTGATCAATCCAGGACGTCAGCAGTATCGTCTTGCCGCTGCCCGCCGGCGCGGAGATGACTGTCACCCGTGCCGACCGGTCCAGCTGACGCCACAAGGTCGGCCGGGGGACGAAGGCGAGGGCCGCCGGCCGCAAGGTGGGCACAGCCGCTGGATCTGCGCTCGTCATCTGCGGGCTATATCCCCAAAGCTGCCATGAGATGCGGTGCGCTGCGCGGCCGGCCCAGGCGGATGGCGGCGCTCTTGCGGTCCACCATGCGGATCGGGGGCAGAGCAAGCTCGGCGAGCTGCTCCGCGATGCTCCTGGTCATCATTACCTCCTGAATCCACTGGCTCAGGTGATTCAGAATCCCAGGCATAAAGTGGAATGTCGAATCCAGTATCGCTAGGGTGGCCGGCATGGCCAGTACGAACCCGGGCAGCAAGCCCGCCACAACGCTCACCCGCAAGGGCCAGCAGACGCGGCAGCGGATCGTGGCGGCGGCCGCCGACATCATCCTGCAGCAGGGCGTCGCGCGCACGACCCTCGACCACGTACGCGCCGAGGCCGGCGTGAGCAGCTCGCAGATCTACCACTACTTCGCCGACAAGGAAGCGCTCGTGCGCGCGGTCGTCGACTACCGGGAGCAGACAGTAGTCGGCGAGATCCACGAGCCCGCGCTGGCCACGATCGAGGGCATCGACGGCCTTCGCGCATGGCGCGACATGATCGTCGCGATCCAGGGCGCAGCAGACTGCCGGGGCGGGTGCCCGCTCGGCTCGCTCGGCAGCGAACTGGCCGAGCTCGACCACGCCGTACGCCGCGACGTCGCCGCCGGGTATAGCCGCTGGGAAGCCGCGATCTCGGCCTGCCTGGCGGGAATGCGCGACCGCGGCCAGCTCAGGGCCGACGCTGATCCGGGGCAACTGGCCACAGCGGTCCTGGCCGCACTGCAGGGCGGCCTCCTTCTTGCGAAAGTCGAGCGCAACGTCCGGCCGCTCGCCACAGCCCTGGACGTCATGATCTCGTTGATAGCATCGCTGGCTCCGGCGAGCCCGCCCAGTCGCAGTATTCCGACCAACAGCGACGGCTGACGTCGCCAAGCTGGCTAATCTCAACCCTCATTTCCGGCGTCAGCGGGCCGCGTCTGGCCGGGCACGCAGATGCTGGTAGAGGTCCCGCATGACGCCGAGTTCAGCTCCATGGTGGATCTGCTCGTCGAGATGGTGCAGCACGAGCGCGGCCTTGTCGCTCTCGGCGTATTCGTGCGCGACGGGGCCCAGCGGTTCCCACCAGGAAGCTTCGGGCACGCCCTGCAGCAGGTCCTGCCAGAAAGCATGCGCACGTTCCAAGACGGCAATGGCTTGCGCTGCGGTGGCCGGCGCCGGGTCATCCCGCTCAAACCCGCCGGGCGCTCGCTCGATTCCGAGCCACTGCGGATTCCGCTTGCCTCCGTAGTTCTCGATGAGGTGCCACAGCCGCCAGGCGATCGTCGTGAAGGGCGGGTCACCGGGCCGGTCCGCATCGTCAGCCCGATAGTCACCGGACTCTGTCCGGCGGATCGTGCAGCAGCCGGGTACCGGCTCCCAGAAGTACTCGTCGTCGGTCAGCCCGGTGAGCC
>JASHXW010000580.1 GCA_030043395.1 Streptosporangiaceae bacterium | reverse complement strand
TGTACCCGGGAGGTGGCCAGGAACCGAAGTCCCGCCAGGCGTCCTGGCCCATCACGTACAGCCGCACCGCGGCGCGCTCGGGCGGCTGCTCGCCGCGGGCCAGCGGCAGCCCGAACTCGAGCACCTCGCGGAACATCAGGGGGTCCATCGACGTATGCGTCCACGGGCCGACCGTCAGCCGGGCCTGGCGGCCAGCGTCCTGCAGGACCTGGAAGTCGCGGAGCTGGCCGGGCAGGAAGATGTCATACCAGCCGCCGATCGAGCTGACCGGGACGCCCACGCTAGCCACGCGCTGCCGGTGATCGATCCCGGCCCACCGCGGGTCTTCGGCGTCGCAGGCAAGGATGTCCTGGATATAGTCGCTGCGCCGCCCGATGGCGGCGACGTCGGCGCGGCCCAATGGAAGCGTGCTCAGCGCCTTGCTAGTCCGCCTGGCGCGCGCAGGCTCGCGGAGCATGGCCAGCGATCGGCCCTGCAGCGCGACCATCGCCCCCCAGCCGAACGGCGTTTCCAGCGACAGGCCGTCCTTGCGCAGGAACTCCAGCGTCAGCGCGGACTCGGTCACCTGCGGGATCATCGCCTTGACCTCGGGCGGCAGGCTGTCCGCCACGGCCCACTGGACGTAGCCCAGGTAGCTCAGCCCGAACAGCACGATCGAGCCGCCGAACCAGGGCTGCTTCACCAGCCACTCCAGGGTCGCCAGGCCGTCCTCGCGCTCGCGCCGCATGGGGTCGAAGTCCCCGCCTGACCCGAACGTGCCCCTGGTGCTCTGGATCAGCACCTGGTAACCGCGTTCGGCGATCGGCCGGGCCAAGCCCGTGGCGAGCAACCCGCGCCGTCCATACGGGCTGCGCAGCAGCGCCGTCGGCAGCGACGCCGAGTCAGGCGCTGCATTGCTGGCCGATCGCGGCGCCCATCTGTCTGCCAGCAGCACCGCTCCGTCGTGCATGGGGACTCGGAGGTCGTGCTCGACCGCGACGTCGCGCGTCGGTGGCGGATCCAGGTGCAGGGCGCGCTGGACGACATGGCTGGCTAGATTCAACGGCATGCCGAGATGGTAAGCACCGTGCGCCGCCGACTCCAGCCCTTGACGCGGCTGGCGGGCGCCAACCTGGGCGGTTGCTGGGCGCCACGCACCGAGGTTTGTGCACTTTGGGTGCAGATATATGGGCGGGCGATTCGTATTTGCGCGGCGAGTACGTTACTGGCCATCGTTTCGCAATCGCATGGTCGCGCTTCTAGCGCAATGGCCGCCGGCGTGGGAGACTTTGGAGGTTAAGCAACTTCAGCCCGGCCGGCAAGGGGACGTAATGGTGACAGCGGCCGGATCGCTGGGGGTCGCCACCCCGGTCCTGACCGAGTCGCCGGCGAACTCGAGCCCCACGGTCCTGCGCATCCTGCTTGGCGCATACCTACGGCGCCTGCGCGAGGCCAAGCGCATCTCGCTGGAAGAGGCCGGCAACGTCATCCGCGCCTCCTACTCCAAGGTCAGCAGGCTGGAGACTGGGCGCGTCGGATTCAAGGAACGCGACGTCGCTGACCTGCTCACGTTCTACGGAGTCACCGATCTCAAGGTGCGGGAGCTCCTGCGCGACGTCACGATCCGCGCGAACTCGCCGGGGTGGTGGCACGACTACGCCGACGTCCTGCCTGCCTGGTTCGACACGTACGTGGGGCTCGAGGAAGCCGCCAGCCAGATCCGCGCGTACGAGGTTCAGTTCGTGCCCGGCCTGCTGCAGACCGAGGACTACGCTCGCGCGGTCATCATGCTCGCCTACTCCAACCCCAAGGAGATCAGCCGCCGCGTCGACCTGCGGATGGCGCGGCAGATCGTGCTCGACCGGCCAGACCCGCCGAGCCTGGCGATGGTGCTCGACGAGGCCCTGCTTTCGCGGCCGATCGGCGGGACTCGCGCCATGCGCGCGCAACTGCAGCACCTCATCGAGATGTCCGAGCGGCCCAACGTGACTATCCAGGTAGTCCCGTTCAAGGCCGGCGGCCACGCGGCGGCCGGCGGCTCGTTCAGCCTGCTGGACTTCGGCGAGCTCGAGGTGCCCGATCTGGTTTACCTCGAGCAGCTGAGCGGCGCCCAGTACCTGGACAAGCCCGACGCGGTCGCCGAGTACAACGCGGTGATGGAGCGGCTCCGCCGGGATGCGCTGAGTCCGGACGACAGCGCGCGGGCCCTGCGGTCGATGCTCCGCTAGTCGTGGCCGGCTAGTAACCGTTCTCTGCCAGCATGCGGTCAGCCGTGAGGCGTTCCAGCGTGCGGCGACCCAAGCGGCTCATTGCCGGGTTGCTCTGCAGGTAGTACCAGACCAGCCCCATCGCCTGTTCGAATGCCCATGCCTTGCCGCGTTCCCATTCAAGGTCGTCGCAGCGAAGGTCGGCGCGGAGCACCTGCCGCGGCGCGTCCTCAAGCAGATGCCAGGCGCTCACCAGATCCAGCGCTGGATCGGCTGGTTTCAGCCCGCCGACGTCGATGACTCCCGTCAGCCGCCCGCCGCGGACAAGTACGTTGCCGGGAATCAGGTCGCCATGAGTCATGAGGTCGCCGCGGCGGCGTGGTAGTTCGCGCAGCTCGCTCCACATGTGACGCAGCACTTGCACGTCGAGCAGGTCCTCGCTGCGCTCGAAGCAAGTCCGCATCCATTCGTCGTGGTTCGGCAGGTCACCACCGCGCCCATGCCCGCTGAAGGCCCTGCCCCGGGTGTCGATGGCCCGCACGCTGGCGATGAAGTCGGCGAGATCGTGCGCGAATCCGGTCGACTGACCGGGGTCATCGTCGGTCGCCGTCGTTCCTGGCAGCCAGGTCTGCACCGACCACGGGAGCGGGTACCCCTGGCCGGGCTTGCCGAGCGCCACATGTTCCGGCGTGCGAAACGCGGTCCGGCCCGCAAGCTCACGTGCGGCGCTAGCCTCGGTCTCCAGCCATCGCCGGGTTGCCGCGACGTCGCCGGGCTGAAGGGGGAATCGTGCGACGAGCCCGTGGCCGATACGGAAGAGCGCATTGACCGTGCCCTGCGAGGCGACCCTGCTGACCGGTAGGCCCCGCCACTGGGGAAACTGAACTGATACCAGCTCCCGAACAGCATCCTCAGTAACTGTCAGCTGGTCCGGGTGCATGTCCACGCCCCGGAGGATCTCTGATCACTCTCGCCGGCTGCAAGCAGTTTTCACGCCGAACTCACACCTGGTTCCCGTGCTGCCCTGATCGCAGTCGCCGAGGATGGTGTAGCTACCGGGAGACGAGGAGGAACTGGTGAGCAGGCGAGGGTTGGGCGCGATCCTGGCCGCGGTCGGCCTGCTCGCGCTGGGCGGCGCTGTGCCAGCGGTCGCGTCGGGCCGTGGCAGCGCGCACGAGGCCCGCGGATACCTGTACTGGACGAGTCCGGGAGTTGGCGTCGGCCGAGTGCTCGTCGACGGCACGGGCGCCAAGTGGCGGTTCATCCGCAGCCCTGGCGGACTGGCGATGCTCGCGGTCCACGCTGGCTATATCTACTGGGCCAACAATGCGGACGGCACGATCGGCCGGGCGCGACTGAACGGGACTGCGGTGAACCAGCGATTCATCACTGGTGCCAGCGGGCCCGTTGGCGTCACGGTTGCGGGTAGCTTCATTTATTGGGCTAACAATTCCTCGAGCGCTATCGGCCGGGCCAGGCTGAATGGCGCGGATGCTGATCAGCGATTCATCACTGGGGCCCAGAATCCGGACGGAGTGGTGGTCAGCTCGGGCTACATCTACTGGGCCAACGACTACACGATCGGCCGGGCCCGGCTGGACGGCGCTGGAGCGGATCAGCGGTTCATCACCGGCACGAAGGTTCCGTCCGGTCTGGCGATCAGCGAGCGGTACATCTACTGGGCCAACGAGATGGGCAACACTATCGGCCGGGCCAGGCTGAACGGCTCACACGTCGACGAGCGTTTCATCACTGGTGCCACTGATCCTGACGCGCTCACGATCGGCGCCGGGCACCTGTACTGGGCGAACTGGGGCTCCGGCACGATCGGCCGTGCCCTTATCGGTGGCGGCTCGGTCAGGCAGCGGTTCCTGGTCGTGCTCGGGCGCCCGCATGGGGTCGCCGTCAGCCTTGACCGGTAACCACCTAAGGCTCTGCTAGTCGGGAGTAGCCTGCCGAGCAGAGACGGGCGCCAGCACGACGGGGAGGGCACCTGCAGCTCAGCGCATTCCTGCGCGGTGAAGGCGTTCATTGGCTTCGTCTTGGGTCAGGCTGACAATTGGCTGTCCGGCGGCGCGCTCCTGCTTGGCGTCGAAGGCTCTCGTCCAGACGCCTGCAGCCCAGCAGCGCTGCAGCTCGCCAGGGCTGAAGGGCCGGCTGCGAGCGAGGGCGTAGGCGTCGAGGAACTCGCGGGTCTCGGTTACGGTGGCCAGCGCCGGGTACCGGTAGATGGCCGCAGCTAGTCCGGCGATAACGGCTTCACTGCCGGCGATCAGGCTGTCCCAGTCGTAGGCCACCAGCAGCCGGTTGCCGCGCCAGCGCAAGTTGTCCGTTATCCAGTCGGCGTGCCCGATCACGGCATGGTCCTCGTGTTCTCGCAGCTTCTGCCGGGCGGCCTCGCCTGTCCCATCGAGCCAGCCCGGTCCATTCACCTCGTTCAGGTCCACGTTTAGGTCTTCGGGTCGTGGCCATAGCCCGTCCTGGTCGTGGTTCCACGCTGCCCATGCTGGCGCAGGCGCCAGTGAGGGTACTTCCTCAGGCGGCGGAGCCAGGCGCACCAGGCGTGCCAGCGCTGCGGCAAAAGGCTGAGCGGTGCGGCCGGAGCCGGGCAGCATCGCCCCACCGGGGATGTGGCTCTCGGCGGTGGCCTCATGCTCACCGAGTGGCGCCGGGCCAGCCAGTGGCCGCGGGCATGGAAATCCAGCGTCGAATACGCGGTGTTGTACCTCGATGCAGGCAGCGATCCGCGGCGCGGCCGGGCGTACCTTCACCACGACCTCGCGCCCGTCAGCCAGCCGTGTCCCGATCACGCGGGCGAGGTGCCCCGTCCGGAACAGCTCGCTTTCCGGCGGACTGCCCAGGTGCATCCAGCACCACGCGGCCAGGCTCGCCGCGTCGACCACTGGCAGCTGGAACGTCACCTGGCCATCCTCCACCGGACATCGCGCTCGGCCCGTGCCGCTAGACGCCAGTCAGGGCCCTGGCAGCGGATCAGGCTGGGCGGACGCGGCGCTGACAGGCGGCGAGCCGGTGCCAAGCGCGCGATAAGTCCACCCGGCCTCGGTCCATGCTTGCGCGTTCAGGACGTTGCGCGCGTCGATGATGTTCTTGAACCTGACGACCCGGTCGAGATCGGCCGGACGCAGGGCGGCGAACTCCGGCCACTCGGTCAGCACCAGGACGACGCTCGCGTCCTGCGCCGCCTCGGCGACGGTGCTCGCGTACCGGAGTTCGGGACTTACCCGGGCAGCATTGGCCAGGGCGACCGGATCGTAGACGGTCACCTGTGCGCCGGACCCGTGCAGGATCTGGGCGACATCAAGCGCGGGGGAGTCCCTGACGTCATCCGAGCCGGGCTTGAACGCGGCGCCGAGCACGCAGATCGCCTGGCCAGCCACATTGCCGCCAGCGAGCTCGAGCGCTAGGTCAGCCGTACGCGACCGACGCCTGAGGTTGACCTTCTCGACCTCGCGCAGGAAACCTAGTGCGTGCTGGACACCGAGCTCGTCGGCCATGGTCATGAACGCCCTGATGTCCTTCGGGAGACAGCCGCCGCCGAAGCCGAGCCCCGCACGCAGGCCCTTGTCGCCAATGCGCGGATCGGCGCCCAGGATCGCGGACAGTTCATGCACGCTAGCGCCGGAAGCCTCGCAGACTTCGCCCATCGCGTTGATGAAGGAGATCTTGGTGGCCAGGTAGGCGTTGGCGGCGAGCTTGGCCAGCTCGGCCGTCTCCAGAGTGGTCGAGAAGAAACGCGAGCCGGCGGTGAGCTGGTCGGCATAGGTCTGGCGGAGTATCCGCTCGGCGCGCTGGGAGGTCACTCCGGCGACAATCCGGTCCGGAGTCAGCGTGTCGGCGACCGCCATGCCTTCCCGCAGGAACTCCGGGTTCCACGCGATCTCGACGTCCAGGCCAGCGCTGGCGAGCTGCTCGCTGAGGGCGCGAGCGGTCCCGACGGGGACCGTGGACTTTCCCACGATCAGCGCGGACCTGCCAGCCAGCGGCGCCAAGGTCGTGATACTGCCGCGTACCTGGCTCAGGTCGGCGCCTTCGCTGCCGGGTAGCGGCGGCGTACCGGTGCAGATGAAGTGCAGGTCGCAGAAGGCGGCGGCGTCCTCATACGAAGTCGTGAAGCGCAACCGCCCCGAAGACAACCCGCTCGTGAGCAGCTCAGCCAGCCCCGGTTCGTAGAGCGGCAGGTCGCCTGCGGTCAGCCGCGCGATCCTTGCCGAGTCGATGTCCACCACGAGGACCTGGAAGCCGAGGCTGGCCATGCATGCGGCATGCGTGATGCCGAGGTATCCGGCACCGAACACCGTCAGCCGCCGAGAGTGATCGCTCATCATCAGGTCTTCTGACGCCAATTCACTGCGTGGGGCCATCACCGGACGGCGCGGCACCCTCAGCTAGCCGCCTTGACGCGCGCCGACGGCCTGGCGAAGCGGCAATCTCTTCGTACACGGCGGCGTATGCGCTTACGGTGGCTGACATGCTGTAATGCGCCGCATTCTCCAGCGCGCCACGTGAGAGCTTGGCATAGAGTTCGTCGTCCGTCGCCAGGCGAGCAAGCGCGCCGGAAAAGCTCTCGTCATCGAGTTCGGCAAGAAGGCCGGTTGCGCCGTCAGTAACAATGGTGCGAACGCAGCGTATGTTGGTCGCGACGACGGGCAGGCCCTTGGTCATGGCCTCCAGGATTACCTGCCCGAACGTTTCCTGGGTAGATGTGAGAACAAGAGCGTCAGCAGCTTCGTAGAGCTGATCCAGCCGGTCGCCAGTGACGAAGCCAAGCAACGTGACATGGTCCTCCAGCGACAGCGCCGAGATCATGCTCCGAACGCTCGGCATTTCCTCCCCGTCGCCTGCGATATCGAGGTGAACTGGCTCTGGGCACCGATCTATGCAGCGGCGGAGCGATCGAAGCAGGAGCGGCAGGTTCTTTTGCAGGTCAATCCGCCCGACGAAGAGGAGCCGGAAGGGAGCGTGCGGCCTCTCACGGGGGGACTCGGCAAGGGTCAAGTTGGTAGCGTTCGGAATGACGAGCACTCTGCTCGGGTGGACCTTATATTTCTCGGTGACCAACGCCATGTCGTCCGGAGTCAGGACGATCACCCGTGCTGCGTGGCGGTATACCGCCCTGAGGGCAATTCGCTGATGTGCCTTGAGCAACGCGTTCCTGAGCCTGCTGTGCCCGGCGCTGTCAAGAGCGACTCGAATCACGTAGGGCATTCCGCGCAGCCGGCAGATCGCAGCTGTGATCTCTGGGCTGAAGGCAATCGCCGTCTCAAGATGGACGGAAGTGCCTCTCGGTACTCTCAGCAGAGCCGCCGGCAAGCCAGGGATAATCGGAGTATGCGCAATCTCCCAGCTCCTGAGATAGCGCACGACGAGATTGTCGCTCGTCACCGTGTGCGGGTAGGTCTGCCCAGAGCAGGTGAGCGTCTGCACCGTCCAGCCGTGCTGAGCGAGCCACTCAGCGCGGTCGCGTGCCCGCATTTCCATCCCGCCCACGTATGGCGGGCTGTAGCGAGGCAGCACCTGAACCAGTTGCTTCATTGATGTCCTTCGCGCGGCCATCGGCCCGCGCCGCTGGCCGGCCTTCAGGCTCCCAATGCGCTGATCGTACTCAGCTTGCGTTAACGGCGATGGCTGGGAGCCTAAATCGAACGCTACGTACGAAAGATTGATCCGCATCCGCACGCGTGAGCATTACGGTAGGCTCACCCCTCGAAGCTGGCCATCGACGCCCACGTTCCTCGCCGGAGCTGGGAGATCGCGACGAGTATATGAACGCATCCGAC
Source organism: Streptosporangiaceae bacterium (assembly GCA_030043395.1). The sequence continues at coordinate 1,201 of JASHXW010000580.1, read as the reverse complement.
GAGGCGAACGACCCGGAATATGACGAAGAGCACCAGCCTCAGCCGCGGTCGATTCGGGGATGGGCGCCGCCCACGCGATGGTGGCCGCTCGTGGCTGCCGTCGCGGCGGTAGCAGTCGCTGTCAGCTTGCTGTTCCCGGCGGGCCGTCACCAGTGGGCGCTATCTCTATTCAGGCAGCCCACGCGTTACACCGCCCTGTCGTTCAGATATGCCTGGCTGCTCCCAGCATCGGGAATCAATGGCAAGACCTACCCGCTCTTCTTCACGATTCGTAATCAAGAAGGTCGAAGCGTCAACTACCGATACATAATTCGAGAGACTGACCAGCTGGGACTTTCGCAGACGCTGGGCAAGGATCATAAAACTATCCAGTCCGGGGGAGCCTGGCTGGTTGATACGAAGGTCACGCCGACTTGCGGTGTGTCTCCGTGTCGCGTCCAAGTAATCCTGCCTGGATACCCGGAGAGGATTTTTTTCCTGATTAGCCTCAAGCCCATCGGGACGTAGCGGCCATGGCAACGGAGTCACCAGTGGAACTCGTCCAGGAGGTTCCAGCCCCGCCCGCCCGCCTCGGCGGCGTGCGAAGCGTCCCGTGGCCGACGATGGTCAGTGCGCTCCTCGTCTTGATCATCAATGTCTTCGTGATCAGCGGCCTGCCTTTTCCGCCGTTCATCGGACCTGCGCTCGGGTTCTGGTTCCTGATCGTTCAGCCGGTATTCCTGCTCTATACGACATCGCTATGGGGCGCGTCCCGCGTCGCTGAGCGGCTGGGCTACAGCCTCGCTGGCGTGCTGCTGATCCTCATGCTTGCGGGCCTCCTCGCCGACCTGGCCCTCTCGCTGGTCGGTTTCACGCGTCCGCTTGACCCGGTTCCCGTCGTGCTGATCGCCGACCTGATCACGGTCGGGCTCTACCTCTTCCGACGGCGGTTCCCTGGGGACTGGCGCGACCGCCTGGCTTGGTCGGAGGTACGCCTCAGCTGGCCTGGACGGCTGGCTGCACGGTCGGCGCTGCAAGCTGCCTGGTCACGACTTGAGTCTGCCCTCAGCGCCCAGGAAGGCCGCGTGCTGGCCGGAGCGGCGTCGACCGTGGTGCTCGCGGTGCTCGGCGCCAACCGGCTGAACAATGGCGCCGGCGACCTGGTGAGCCTCGTAGCGCTGTGCGCGGGGGCCCTGACGCTGATCTTCCTGCTGCACTGGAG
>JASHXW010000579.1 GCA_030043395.1 Streptosporangiaceae bacterium | reverse complement strand
GAGCCTCCTACGCCGACCTGAACGCCAGGCTCGGCCCGGCCGTGCTGGTATGCCAGACGGTGCCGGGGGGCACCGAGCTAGCGCTCGGGATAGTCCGCGATCCCGCCCTAGGGCCGCTGGTCGTCGTCGGAGCCGGCGGCATCTTGGTGGAGCTGATCGCCGACCGCGCTGTTGCACTGCCGCCGCTCAGTCACGAGCAGGCTGCGGCACTGCTCGACGGGCTGAAAGTGCGCAAGCTCCTAGCTGGCGTGCGGGGCGCGGCACCGGCTGACCTGACGGCGATAGCGACGGCCATCGTGGGCCTGGCCGAGCTCGCCGTCGAGCTCGGCCAGGAAATTGACGCGCTCGATGTAAATCCGCTCATCTGCGGCCCGCAGGGCGCCGTAGCCGTGGACGCACTCGTCGTACGGAGTTAGCGCAAAGCCCGCCAGGATCAGGTATCGCCAGGCGCATCCCAGAAATAATGCATTCGTGTCAGCCTGAATTCCTAAATATCGGATCGGGTCATACATGATCCGTCTCATTCGGTCTATGCTCTCGCTGAGCCATAAGCGGCCAGGAGAGCAGGAGCAAGATCAATGCGACGAATCGCGCGAGGGCTGGCCGTGACGGGCGCTGTCTTCGGACTGGTGGTTACCGCGCTCCCCGCGACCGCGAGCACGTTGAGCGCCAGCGCTGACGCGCGGTCGCAGGCCGATCATGCGACGAGCGCGTCCGACGCCACGCGGCCGGCTCACACCGTGCTGACTAGCGCGGAACGGGCAGCGCTGCACCGTGCCAAGCTGATGAACTCCTTGTCCGCCAAGCGGGGCATTATCGCGGGATTCGTTCTTGCGCCCAACGGCAAGCCCCAGGCGGGCGTTTGCGTGCGGGCCTTCGGCCGCCATGGCTCACGTACAGCTTTCAGTGATTCCAGCGGCGAGTTCGTCATCGGCGGCGTCCCTCTCGGGGAATACCGCGTCGAATATCGTGGCTGCTCCCCGATCGCCAATGTGGTCGGGCAGTGGTACGGCGGGCTGACCCGCGCCACAGCGAGCAAGGTCCTGGTCCAGGGCACCAGGCCTGTTCAGCTAGAGCCGGTCAAGCTCAGTGCCGTGTCGCCGCGGTACTCCCAGCGGCCGCAGGTAGCGCCGCACGGCTACCAGCAGACCCCGTACCAGCGCATGGCTACGTTCTTCGGCAAGCTCAGCGCCGCGCAGCCAACCAGCGGGACAGCGGCTGCTGGCGTGACAGCACCTGGCAGCGTGACAGCACCTGGCAGCGTGACTGCGCCGGCGCGGGACAAGAATGCCGCTCACGTCTCCGGCCTCGTGACGAATAAGGCTGGCCACCCGCTGGCGGGGATCTGCGTGGAGGCGATCCCGAGAGGTGCCGGCGGTATTTACTCGTTCGCGGCTGCCGCGACCAGCAAGTCGGGCCGCTACACATTGCATATCCCAATTGCCGGCCGTTACAGGATCGACTTCCTGCCCCTGTGCGGACCCCACCCGGGCAACTACGCGCCCCAGTTGTGGAAGGGCGCCGAATCTGTAGCCGCCGCGACGATACTCCGGGTTCGCCTGCGTCAGCGGATCAGCAGCATCGACGCGGTCCTCGGCGTCGGCGCGCGGATCGCCGGCAAGGTCAGGGCGGCAAGCGGCGATAAGGCGCCGCTGGGCGGACTGTGCGTAGCGGCGATTGGCACTGGCGGCCAGCGCGCGTTCGCGGGCGACACGCGAACGAGGGCGGATGGATCGTTCGTGCTCCCTGGCCTGGCCACCGGGAAGTACAAGGTCAGCGTCTACTCAGGATGCGGCAAGGAGTCCGCTTACTTGCCAGCCACTGTGCACAGGCTCATCTCGGTAACCGACGGCAAGACCACAACTGGCCTGCGCATCGTCGTTCATCTGGGCGGCACCATCACCGGCAAGGTCACCGACAGCTCTCACAAGCCGCTAGCCGGGATCTGCGCGACGGCCTCGTACAGCGTTGTCACCGCCAACGAGGCCAGCTTCTATTTCTACGGCACCGCAACCGGCGCGAACGGTTCCTACTCGATCATCGGAGTTCCATCGGGCCACTATCAGATGAGCTTTGGCACCGGCTGCGGCAACAACGGACCTTATGCCGCGGTGACCTTGCCAGGCTCCGTCCACGTCATCGCGGGAAAGACCACCGCCGGAGTCAACGCGGTCATGCCGTTCGACGGATCGATCACCGGCGTGGTGAAGAGCGCGAACGGGACGCCGCTGGGCGGCGTCTGCGTGGTGGCGGAGAGCAGCTCGGAGGCCTTCGGGGAGGCTAAGACCTCGGCGGACGGTACCTACGACATCAAGGACGCCGCTCCAGGCAATTACGAGGTGGAATTCGTGCCTGGGGGCGTGTACTCGGACTGCGGGCTGAAGGGTAACTATCTCCCGCTGCTTTCCACGACGGCGGTGAGCAGCAAGGTTGCCAGCACGCTCAACGCCACGCTGCCGACTGGCGGCGTCATCACGGGCACAGTCACTAATAGCCACGGCAAGCCGATCTCCGGCATATGCGCGGAGTCAGGCGGCACGAGCCCCGTCCCGAACCAGGACATCACCAAGAGCGACGGCAAGTTCCGGCTGACGCAGCTGGAAACCGGCAGCTACGAAGTCGCTTTCTTCGGCGGATGCGGCAACTCCGGGAGCGTCGCGCCGCAGCTGTACCGTGGCGATCCGACCTTCTACGCTCCGCATCAGATCCCGGTCACCGCAGGGGAGGTCACGTCCGGCATCAGTGCGGCACTGCGGCCTGGCGCGACGATCAGCGGCCACGTCTTCGGGCCGTCGGGCAAGCCTGCCAGCGACGTCTGCGTCGAAGTCGCGGGCGTGACCGGCGCTGCAGGGGATGAGGACTTCGGTGCAGAGGCCGTCACGCACCACGGCGTCTACTCCGCGAGCAACCTTCCACCTGGCCAGTACTTCGTCCTGTACAGCGGCTTCCTCAAGCATCACTTCTGCGGTAAGTCGCCGTACGCGGACCAGGAGTTCCTCGGCAGGTCGGACGGCGGCCAGGACACCATTTCCGCGGGCGCGGGCGTTGTCACCTCCGGAGTGGACGCCACGCTGGCGCCAGCGGGACAGATCAGTGGCGTTATCGCGACCGCGGCTGGCAAGCCGCTCCCGGGGATGTGCGTCACCGCCATCGACCCCAAGACGAAGGCCGAGGAGATATACGGATCCGGACTGAAGGGCCAGTACACGATCTCTGAGCTGCCGGCCGGGCAGTACAAGGTGGAGTTCTCCAACTGCGCGAACATCGGACTGATCTTCGACTCCACGCCGGACTATGCCAACCAGTGGTACAAGGACAAGCCGACAAGCTCGGGCGCGACACTGATCACGGTCACTGGCGGGCACACCACGCCAGGCATCAACGGCGCGATGACGCCCGGCGGTTCGATGACCGGCCAGGTGGTCTACCAGCCGACCGGGCGCCCGGTGGACGAGGTCTGCGTCGAGGCGTTCAACTCCAACTTCTCGTCCCTCGACATTGCCATCACCGGCCGGCGTGGCCGGTACACGCTCACGGGCCTGAGCACCGGCCGGTATACCGTCCTGTTCGACCCATGTAGCTCCGAGTCGGCACTCGCAGCCCAGACCAGGACGGGCCTCGTGCACGTTGTGGCCAGGCACACCGTGCGCAACGTCGACGAGAAGCTCCAGGTCGGCGGGACAGTCTCCGGCGTCGCGCGGTTCAGCGTGGGAGGCAAGACCAGGCCGGCGCCGGGCACGTGCATTGAACTGCTGCCGCAGTCGCCGACTGGCGTTGGCTTCCTAGCCGTCACCGGACCTGGCGGGAAGTACTCGGTCACCAATCTCGCCCAGGGGTCCTACACCGCCCTCTTCGCGGATCCCTCCTGCTCCAGCGACCAGCCAGCGCTGACGGTCCATCAAACCGGGACCTTTGCGATCGCCGCACGGCACACGACCGCCGACGTGGATGCCACGCTCAGCGTCACAGGAGAGATCTCTGGTGTCGTCACCAAGGCTGGTGGCGGCCGTATCACCGGCGTCTGCGCACAGGCTCTTCCGGCCGCTGGCGGAGCAGCCGCCGTGGTTGGGGTGACGGCTAAGGGCGGATTCGCGATCAGTGACTTGCAGCCTGGCAAATACAAGGTCGAGTTCACCGATGGCTGCGGCGCCACCGGCTACGCAGCGCGCTGGTACGGCAATACGACGAGCCGGCCGCACGCGAGGGTCGTGGTAGTCCGGGCGGGCAAGGTGAGCAAGGCCATCGACGCCACGCTCCCGCGCGGCTGACTAAGCGGGCGCAGCCGTCTGGCCCGCGCCCGCTTAGCGAATCGATGCGGCTTACTCGAAGATGACGTAGACCTTGCGGATGGTCTCGTGGATGTCCCAGGTGCCCGACCAGCCGCGCGGGAACACGGCGATGTCGCCAGGGCCGATCTCGGTCGGCTTGCCGTCGTCCGGGGTCACCGTCATGCGACCTGCCAGGATCTGGACGAACTCGTGCGTCTCCAGGGTCCAGTGCGACGGGCCCGGCGTGCACTCCCACACGCCAGCTTCCTGGTCGCCGTCCTGCCAGAGGGTCAGCCCGCTGGTCGTCATCTCCTCGCCGGTGGCCTCGGCAAGCGGACCCCAGTCCTCGAGCTCTGCTGTCGCTGCGGCGGCGAGGTAAGGGGTCGCCGGGTTTGCGTCGGTCATCGGGAGATCCTCTCTTGGAATCGGGCTTACTGGGCGGTTTGGACCGCTTGCTCGGGGAACGGCAGGGCAATCGGATCGGTAGCGAGCCGACTGTGGCCGTGCTCGTCGAACCGGTCAAGTCCGAGGTCGGTGGTGTCCACGACTGGCGAGCTGCCGGTCAGCGCCACGTCAGCTGCGGCGCGGGCCACGGCCGGCCCCCACATCATCCCGTGGCCGCCCGCACTGGCCACGGTGACGGCGTTGACGATCCGATCTGCGATGAGTGCGGGGCCGATGATCGGCAGGTGATCAGGCGTGTAGTCGATGGTGGCTGCCCACGTCCGGCGAAGGCCAAGGCCACGAGTCACCGGGACAAGCTCCGCCAGGCGCTGGCGCATCTGCTCCAGGTACGGCACATCCACCGTGCGCGCCTCACCAGGCGGCTCGTCGGGGTTGGACATCCCGAACAGCATCCCGCCCTCCTCGGGCCGCCAGTACAGGCCAGCCGCAAGGTCGAACAGCATCGGCAGCCGCGACGGAGCTAGATCTGGGTGGGGCTCGGTAACCGCGACCTGGTGCCTGACAGCGCCGGCCGGAATGCTGATGCCGGCGAGCCTGCCAACAGCGCCGAGCTCAGGTCCGCCGGTCAGGACGACCCGGCTCGTGGCGATCGGCCCGGCACTGGTTTGCACGCCGGTGATCGAGTCGCCGCTGATGTCCAGGCCGGTGAAGCTGGTGTGCTCGCACAGGCTGACCCCGCTCGTGGCGAGGGCGACCGAGTAGGCGATGACGTTACGCGGGGGATGCAAGTAACCGTCATCGGGACAGTAGGTCGCGCCGAGTGTCTTGCCCGGGGCGACAGCCGGGTTCATCTTGTCGAACTCGTCCGGTTCCAGCCAGCGCACGTCGAGGCCGAGTCGCTGCTGCATCGTCATCCGCTCGTGAGCGGCAGTGACGTCAGCGGGCGTGAAGCACGGCAGCATGTACCCGTGCGGGATGAAGCCTGAGTCGATGCCAAGCTCCTGCGCCTGGCCGAGGTAGAACTTGCGGGACCACTCGCCGAGCAAGACCGCCCATGGCGTGCCGCCCTGCGTGCGCACCACCCCGGCTGCCCTGCTGCTCGCGCCCTGGCCGAGCGTGTCCTTCTCGAGGAGGACCACCTCGTCCAGGCCGGCCATGCGCAGGAAGTACGCGCACCACGCGCCGATGGTGCCGCCGCCTACGACAACCGCGTCCGCGCTGCTTGGGACCGCACCCCGTGACGCCATTGGCATACGGCCGATGCTGGCATAGACTGAACGTTCAGTCAAGGCTTCTCCGACCCCGGGAGGGGAGCGATGTACAGCCTGTCAGAGGCCGATCTGGACATCCAGGCGCGGGCGCGACTGCTAGCCGACGAGCTGATCCCGTTCGAGGTCGAAGTCGAGCTAGCCGACGGCGAGCTGTCAGAGGACGCCGAGGCCGCGCACAAGAAGCACGCGATCGAGCTCGGGCTGTACGCCGCGAACATGCCTAAGAGCGTAGGTGGGGGCGGCTGCACCTCCTTGCAGCAGGTCCTGATTCAGGAGCAGGTAGGCCGGGTCACCAATGCGCTCGGCTGGGTGGTTGCCACCCCGCCGTCCTGGTTGCCCGAGGTCGCGACGCCGGATCAGATGGAGCGCTACGTCCTGCCAGCTGCACGCGGCGAGCGGGACGAGTGCTACGCGATCACCGAAGAGGGCGCGGGCTCGGACGTCGACGCCATCGTGGCAACCGTGACCAGGGACGGGGACGACTACCTGCTGAACGGGGTCAAGTGGCATGTGACCTCGTTCTACGCCTCGGACTACGCGTTCTTCCAGGGCAAGCTGAGCGACGGGGAGCACGCCGGGGATCATGCAATGTTCCTGGTCGACCTGCCGAGCCCCGGCGTGCGGGTGGTTCGCACTCCTGCGTACATGCACACGCTCGGCCACGCGCATCAGCACCCGATCGTGGCGTTCGAGGACGTGCGCGTTCGGGCCACCCAGCTCGTCGGCGCCGAAGGCGACGGGATGAGCTTCGCCTACGAGTGGTTCAGGTTAGAGCGGCTCATGGTCGCCGCCAGGTGCCTGGGCGCCGCGGAGCGGCTGGTCGCGGAAATGACGGCGTTCGCCTCCGAGCGGGCCGTGCTCGGTCGGCCGATCGCCGAGCTAGGCGCGGTGCAGGCGATGCTGGCCGACAGCATGACCGAGCTGTTCGCGGCCAGGTCACTGACATACGAGACCGCGCGCGGCGTCGACGAGGGCAGGGACCTCAAGGTGCAGCACGCGCAGTGCTCGATGGCCAAGCTGTACGCCGCCGAAATGGCGAACCGGGTCGCCGACCGCGCGGTCCAGGTGTTCGGCGGCCGCGGCTACATGCGGGAGTACGCTGCCGAGCGCTTCTACCGCGAACTGCGGGTCGAGCGCATCTGGGAAGGGACGAGCGAGGTACAGCGGTCGATCATCGCCGACCAGATGGTCAAGCGCGGCCCCGGCAGACTCGCTTAGTCCGCGGCCATCCCATCCCGCTAGCCCTGACGACCGCCCAGCAACCGCCAGGTCAGGTGATCGAGCTCGCCTAGCTGGGCTGCGTGCCTGGCCAGGAACCCGGGCTGAGCCGCGAGCTGCAGCCGTTGCCAGTCGCTGACGATGGGCCGGGCGCAGGTTACGAACACCCTCGTCCAGTGCAGTTCCAGAGCGCGCATCTTGCTCGAAGACGCACCGCGGCTGCCGGCGCCGTCGAGGAAACCCGCCACCCAGTTCATGAAGTCGGGAAATGCCCTGATCGGCGTGGAGGCATTGCCGTAGGGGTCATTGGGGAAGCCGTACCTCGTCGCGCACGCATTGAGGGCTGGAATGCTCGCCCGAACCTTGGCGGACGCACGAATCCGCGTGAGGATCTGCCACCAGGAGCCGCCGATCAGGTGATCCAGCGCGAGCAGCGGGCGGAACGGTACCGCCGCCCTGGTCATGCACCTGCTGTACACGTTCTGCTCGGGCCTGGGGTAGCTCGTCGGCAACACGCCGGTGCCCGAAACGAATTCGTGCGTCCTGGCGATCCGCGGCAGGTCCGGCATCTGCGTGTTGTCGGCGAATGCGGCCAGATTGAATGGCGCGGACTTGGCGCTGATGCGGTAACCCGCGGCGGCCATGCACCTGGCGGTAGCGACGAGCTCGTGTGCCCGCACAAGCCACAGTAGCTTCGTGCCGCGGTCATACTGCGGGCCAGTGGCAGGAGCGACCGACTCTGCTACCAGCGCGTCCAGCGAGCGCTGCTGCCGTTCACGCTGCAGATCGCGGGCGGTGCCATGAGTCCTTCGCCCGGTGGGTGCCGAGGTGCCCGGTCCGTTCACCGCCTGGTGCACCACGACGAAGCCGGCGCTGACGATAGCCACGGCGGCGCCAGCTGCAAGCGGGGCGAGCCAACCGCGGGTCCGGCGGGACTGGCCGAAATTCGAGCGCGGGCTGAACCGGCGGTTTCCGCCCGGCCCGGCGGGCAGGTGCAAGGGCGGCAGGTCGTCGCAGGCCGGGAAGATGCGCGTGGCATCGCGTGCCGCCGCTCGGAGCCGCTCGTCGACGGTCTTCATGATCGTTCCTCTAGCTGTCGGGCCAGCGCGGAAAGCGCGCGGGAGGTCGTCGATTTCACGGTGCCCTGGCTGATGCCCATCGCCGTGGCGATCTGCGGCTCAGCCAGGTCAAGGAAGTAGCGCAGGATCAGGACCTCGCGCTGGCGGGCAGGCAGCCGCACCAGCGCGGCCAGTACCTCCCGATGCTCCTCGCCGAGGATCGCCGCCTGCTCAGGGGAATCGGCGTCGAGCGGGCGGTGGTGCTGGTCTGCCCGCCGTTCGAGACGCGCGCGACGGCGGAGTTCCGAGCGGCACCGGTTCATGACCGCGGATCGGACATAAGGCAGCGCCTTGTCGGGCCCGCCGATCCGGTTCCACTGGCGGAACAAGCCACAGAACGCGTCGTGAACCGCGTCCTCGGCGCTGGCCCGGCTCCCGAGCATGACCGCCGCGATCCGGATCAGGTCCATTCCGTGTGCGCGGTACAACGCGGAGATCTGGTCCTCTGCGCTCCAGCTCAGCAGATCAGGCTCGGGGTGGCTCACGTCGGTTGTTCCCACACAGTGGAGACGCCTGGGGCGCCTGGCAGTTGCTCGCGAACATCACTATGAGCATCGCGCAGGCCCGGGTGTGGCAGTCTGGCCGATCTTGGTTGCGGCGGGTGCGGCCACTTGGGATCCTGGATGGATCGGAAATGGGGGAACCAAGGGGGCCAGCGAATGGTGCGATGGATCTCGCCATACTTCTCCGTCCGCGAGCTAAACCGATATCTCAAACGGCAGCGCTGCTCCCCGCAGCCTGGCATGCGGCGCGCCGTGAAGAGCCGCAGCGGATTCCAGTGCTGGATCTACGAGCAGTACGAGTGGACACTGCGTTCGGTCACCCAGGACAGGGAAGAGGCCGTCGCATGGTGGCTCGGCGATCCGTGGCTGCCTGAGCAGCAGTTGGACTTCTCCGATGAACGGGAGAACCAGGCGCCAGATTCGCGGACGCTAGCTGGCATGGCGCCGGATCTGACCTCTGAGCCCGGCCAGGCCAGCGCCGACGCGAGCAGTCAGGAGTGGACATCACCGCGCTGGGAGGCGGCGGCCGCGAAGATCGCCGCCACGATGCCCGGCCGGACGGGGGTGCGGCCCCAGACGGTCGGCCCGGAGTCAGTCGGACTTCCCGCGGGTGACTACCAGCGACTGCTTCGCGACGAGATGGCCGCTGAGATCGCCTGGACACCGGGACGGCATGGCAACCGGCCACGCGGCCGGTGCTCGGTGCGGGTCGACCTCCCCGATCCGCTGCGCTGCGTCGTGCTGGCCGAGGCCATTGTCCTGCTCGGCCGCCGCCCGGTGGCGGACGCGCGGATCGCCATCGCTGATCCGCCACCGGGCGTCGCTGCCGAGGCAGCCAGCGTGCTGAACGAGTTCGGCCTGCCCAAGCAGGCGCTGTACCTGCTGGTGCGTTAGCGGCGGGCCGCTCGCTAGCGTGGCAGGGCGGCCTCGATGGCGTCGACGACCTCGGGCGCCTGCGGCTCGGTCATCGGACGGAACCGGGCGAGGATTTCCCCGTCCGGGCTGATCAGGAACTTCTCGAAGTTCCACTGGATGTCACCGGCGTTGCCCTCGGCATCCTGCTTCTCGGTCAGCTCCGCGTAGAGCGGATGCCGATCCGGGCCGTTGACATCGATCTTCGCGAACATCGGGAACGTGACACCGTAGTTGACCGAGCAGAACTCGGTGATCTCCTCAGGGCTGCCTGGCTCCTGGCCGCCGAACTGGTTGCACGGGAAGCCAGCCACCGTGAATCCGCGGTCAGCGAAGCGCTCGTGCAGTTGCTGCAAGCCTTCGTACTGAGGTGTCAGCCCGCACTTCGACGCGACGTTGACGACGAGGACCGCCGAACCCGAGAAGTCGCTGAGCTTAGCGGGCTCACCCGCGAGCGTCTGAAGATCTACGTCATGCACGGTCACGCCCGTGCTCCCTTCTGCTTTGACGACGCCGGAGCCGCAGTCGGCCGGCTCAGTTACCAATAACCGCGCCAGTGGCACTTCAATGCCCGCCAGCCAGCCCCGGATCATTCCTAGCACCGCATCGGGCCGCTCGGCCTGAGAGGTGTGCGAGCACCCGTCGAGCACCACGAACTGAGAGCCGCGGACCGCCGCGTGCGCCTGGCGGACCGTCTGCGGAGTGACCTCGTCGAACTCGCCGCAGAAGAATAGCGTCGGCGCCTCGACGGCGGCGAGATCGGCAGTGACGTCGAAGTCCTTGATCGGCCCGATCACGTGGAATTCACTGGGCCCGTTCATCGTGAAATAGACCTCGGGGTTGGCGTCGATGCCGTCGAACGTGCGCTGCAGCCAGTCCGGCCAGGGCCGAACCCGGCAGACATGGCGGTCATAGAAGACCATCATCGTGCTCTGGTATTCGTCACTGTCGGTGGTCCCGGCGGCCTCGTGACGGCGCAACACGTCCTCGACCTCGGGTGGGAGCTCAGCACGCAGCTTCGCGAGCTCGGTGAGCCAGAACGGCACGTTCGCCGGGGATGACTCGACGATCAAGCTGACCAGGCCAGCTGGTCTGGTAATTGCATAGGCCATGCCGAGCATGCCACCCCAGGAGTGCCCGAGCACATGACATCGGTCCAGGCCAAGATGGTCGCGAAGCGCGTTGAGCTCATCGATGTACAGCTCCGTCGTCCACATGGACGGGTCGTGCGCCTGCGTCACGGCCGAGTTTCCGCAGCCAAGCTGGTCGTAGCAGATGACACGCCTGCCGTCAGCCGCCAACTGCTGATAGGGCTCCATATGGTGCCATGTCGCACCGGGGCCGCCATGCAGGCACAGCACGGGGAACTTCCCAGGCTCCTCGGATTCGCCAGTGATCCGGTACCAGGTCCGATAACCGGCGAACGGCATGTAACCCTCCCGCGCCGGCATGCTATCGCTCACATCAGCCCTCCCGTCGTCCCCTCAGGAAGTGTGCCACGCTCTTATCATCACTTTCAGTCATCTTTGCGTCCGATTTATACGGATTCACGACCTGAAAATGATGATAAGAAAGCGACGGCCGCCCCGAAGGCCGGGGTGGCCGTCGCATAGTCCTTGTGGAGGCGGCGGGGATCGAACCCGCGTCCTTCGGTACCTCACCAGGGCTTCTCCGGGCGCAGCCCGCTGTGCTTTTCTCAGCCCCGGCGATCACGCAGGCAAGTCGCCGACGGGCTCAGTCACTGTTTGATGTCCCGTTTAGTCCCGTGACCGGACTAAGCGGTTGATCCTCCTAGCTGACGCCAGGCTCCGGGTC
>JASHXW010000578.1 GCA_030043395.1 Streptosporangiaceae bacterium | reverse complement strand
GTTGCCGCGGGGCCGGTGGGTAGCGCTTCACCGCGCGGCACTGGCTGCGCTAGCACGCCAGGAAGACCCCGATCCAGAGCGGCTGGTACATCACGCCGAAGCCGCTGGCGACGGGGAGGCGGTCCTTAAGTTCGCTCCGGTTGCAGCCGACCGCGCTTCGGCGGCCGGCGCGCGTCGGGCGGCTGCGATGCTCTATGACCAGGCACTGCGGTACGCCGGGGCTGTCGAGCCAGCTCAGCGGGCTGACCTGCTGGAGCGTTACGCGGCCATGGCGCATCTCACCGACGCGACCGATGAGGCTGCCACCGCCCTTCGCCAAGCGGTGAGCATTCACCGGGAAGCCGGCGACAGGCTGCGTCAGGGCGACGCCCTGCGTCGCCTCACCATCGAACTGGGACGCCTGGGTGCTCACGCGGAGGCCCTGGCGGCGGTCTCCGAGGCAGTTGCCTTGCTTGAGCAACTCCCGCCAACCCCGGAACTGGCGCGCGCCTGCAACGCCCTGGCCGGGCTCCTGGCCGTGATCGGCGACGATCAGGCCCTCAGCTGGGCCGGGCGGGCCATCGACCTGGCCGAGCAGCTCGAATGCCTGGACGCGATAGGCGACTCGCTGAACATTGTCGGCACCTCTGAGCTGCGCGAAGGCAACCTCGATGGCCTGGCCAAGCTCGACCGGAGCCGGGAGCTGGCAGAGCAGGCCGGGGACGAGCTGGGCATGGCACGCGCCTACGCGCACCCGGCGGCAGTTCTGTCCTCACGGCGGGAATGGGTTCTCGCCGAGCGCTATATCGCACCGGGGATGGCCTTCTGCCGGGAACGCGGCCTCGAGACATGGTGGGGCTGGCTGGCGACTATGGCCGCGGAAAGAGCCCTGGCCGTTGGACGCCTAGACGAAGCGGCCGACATTGTCGCCGGAATTCTGGCCAGCCCGGTAGGAGAAACTGGACTGGCCCGGACGCGGGCGCTGGTAGTACTTGCCCGGCTGCAAGCCAGGCGGGGTGACGCCGGCTATGCGCATGTGCTCGAAGAGGCCGCCGCGGTCGCCAAGGAAATGCCGTTCGCAGAGGCGGCACTCATCCTTGGCTCTGCGCGCGCTGAAGCCGCCTGGCTGGACGGCGCATCCGCCCGCCAGATTGGCGAGGAGACGATGTCGACCGGGGAGGCCACTCCCCTCGAGCTGCGCTGGTTCGCCGGCGAACGCGAGGTATGGCGGCACCGGGCAGGCTTGGACTGCGGCGACCCGTCTGCGCTTCCAGAGCCATACCGGCTTGAGATCACCGGCGATGCAGATGGCGCGGCCCGCTGGTGGCAGGAACGCCGGTGCACCTATGAGGCAGCGCTGGCACTGGCTGGATCGAGCGACCGGGCCGAACTACGGCGAGCATTGGACATGCTGTCCGGGCTTGGCGTCCAACGCGCCGCCTCGGTGGTTGCGCGGCGATTGCGCGCGCTCGGGGAACCCAGCGTGCCGCGCGGGCCTCGGGCGGGAACCGCCGCTAATCCCGCTGGCCTGACGGGCCGGGAGATGGAAGTTCTCGCGCTGATGGCGACGGGCCTGAGCAATACGATGATCGCCGCTCGGCTGACCTTGTCGAACCGGACCGTCGACAACCACGTGGCCGCGATCTTGCGCAAGCTCGGCGTCCAGACTCGCGCTCAGGCCATCCCGCAAGCAACGTCGCTCGGCATAGAGCTACCAGATCCGGCCTAGGCCAGAGTCGGCGCGAGGCAGGCGTGCGCCTTCGGCCGGAGTAGCGCTCATCGCGGCAGGTCGCCTCAAGGCCGCGGCCGCGATATCGGAATGCGAATCGCCAGCGAACAATGGCAGCATCGGCCTGATGAGCGACCTCAACGATCCCGAAACCCGACTCGGAGTGTGGGGTAGCGGCGGCGAGGTATCCAAGGCGAGCCTTCGGGCTGGCGTGGTCTACCGTGACCCCGGCCCGTGGAGCAAGACGGTGCTCGGGTTCCTGCGCCATCTCGAGCACGCCGGCTTCGCGGGCGCGCCGCGCGTGATCGGAGACGGTTTCGCACCGGACGGGCGCGAGATGCTCAGTTACATCGCCGGCCAGAGCCCGCAGCCGCATGCCTGGGAAGAGGAGCAGGTGAGCGAAGTCGGCCGGCTGCTGAAGGGCTTGCACGAAGCGGCAAGGACATTTCGGCCTGGGTTCGATGCGATCTGGAAGCCGTGGTTCGGGCGTGAGCTGCCGGGGTCGCGGCCAGTGATCGGGCACTGCGACACAGGGCCGTGGAACTTCATCGCGCAGGACGGTCATCCGGTCGCGCTGATTGACTTCGAGTACGCCGGGCCAGTGGATGCGGTCTGGGAACTGGCCCAGGCCGCGTGGCTGAACGCGCAGCTGCACGACGACGACGTCGCCGAGCGCAACGGGCTGCCCGACGCTGCCGCCCGCGCCCGGCAGCTGAGGCTGATCCTGGATGGTTACGGCCTGGACCGGCGTGACCGCGGTGACTTCGTGGAGAAGATGATCACCTTCGCCGTGCACGACGCGCGCGCGGAGGCCATCAGCTCCGGCGTCACCCTAGAGACAACCGGCACGACCTCGGTGGACGGCTACCCCTTCACCTGGGGCATTGCCTGGCGCGTCCGGGCGGCGTCGTGGATGCTGACCAACCGGCGCCTGCTGGAACGCGCCATCGCCTAGAACAACGATGTCCCCGCGCTGTTGCTATGACCACAGCGCGGGGACATCGTTGTTGCTTCGGGGTGGTGCCGTAGCGCTAGGAGTCGATGTGCAGGCGCGACGGTGACGAAGCCAACGGCGGCGGGAGGATCAGCGGCCCGTCTCCTGGCTCGATCGAGCCCAGGATTGACCGATGCCGGGCGCCGGTAGCGGCGACCACCGATCCGGGAAGCCCATTCCACGTGAGGTAGCCCAGGACGGCGAACGCGAGCGCCTCCTTGGCCTGCGCGGGAACGCCGATCTCGTCCGTGGTCCGCACCGTCACGCCCCGCAGTTCGGCACGCAGCCAGCGCAGGGTCGTCAGGTTCTGGCTGCCGCCACCCGACAGGACCAGCTCGCCCAGGTCATGCTGGCGTGCGGCATCGGCGAGCAGGTCAACCAGGAGCCTCGTCACGGTCGCCAGGACATCTTCACCTGCTGGCGGCGGCTCAAGGCCGAGGTCAAGGAGCACCCTGCGCAGGTAAGCCGCATTGAAATGCTCCCGGCCGGTGCTACGCGGTACCGCGAGCCGGTAGAAGGGGTCGGCCTTCAGCCGCTCGAGCAGCGGCTCGCAGACCTGCCCGCGCGCCGCGATCGCGCCATCCACGTCGTAGCGCAGCGAGCCATCGCTTGCCGCTTCCGCGGCCGGGTCCATCAGCGCGCCGGCCGGGCCTACGTCGTAGGCGGTCACCACCTGGCCCCCATCGACCACGGTCAGGTTGGCGATGCCGCCGAGGTTCACCGCCGCGCACCGCACCGCACGTTCCGGTTGCCCCGAGCGCCCGGCCAGCAACAGCGCGTCGAACATCGGGACAAGTGGTGCCCCCTGGCCGCCAGCAGCGATGTCACGGCTGCGCAGGTCGGATACCACTGGCACCGCGAGCCGTTCCGCGACCGCGCTCGAGTTGCCGAGCTGCAACGTCCCGCGGGCGCGGCCAGAACCGTCCACCCAGTGATAGAACGTCTGCCCATGCAGGACGGCGAGGTCGGCGCGGCCGCCCCCGATGGCGTCCCTGGCGGCGGCGAAGGCATCGGCGTACGCGTCACCGAGCTCGGCGTGCAGCTCGCACAGCTCCCCGGCACCGGGCAATCCGGGTGGCAGCGCCGCGACGATCCGCTCGCGCAGCACCGGGTCGAACGGCACGCTGAGCAACCCCAGATTGCGGCAGTGCAGGGCGTCGCCGGCGATGTCGAGATCAGCGCAGGCGATGTCGATCCCGTCCACTGAAGTCCCGGACATGCAGCCGAGGACGCGCATCAGGCGAGGCGAATTGCTAGGGCCATGGCTGTCGGTCATGCCACCCTTCTCCATGAGCTCCGGCGTACTGCATCGGGTGCGGCGCCCCCGCAACGGCCGCATCGCCCGCATAGGCCTCGAAACATCCCGCGTGCCGGCTTGCCAAGTTAATCTGATATCACTATGATAAGAGCATGGTATCAGCCATCAGGGCATGGAGGTAGGGTCAGATGGCAACGACAACTGAAGCAGCAGTAACCACTTATCAACCCGCACAGCCTGTAGCTGAGCGCAAGGCGTGGAAGATAGCAGGGATTCCGATGTCCCTGCTAGCCCTGGTTCTCCTCGCAGCCGGGATCTTCGTGCTGTGGAAGTCCACCAAGTATCACGGGGACACTGCCACGCTCCTGGTCTGGGCAGGTGTCATCCTCATCGTGCTGGTTTCCTTCATCTTCGGCGGCCTGACGCCGATCGCCCCTGGAGAGGCCCGCGTCATCCAGTTCTTCGGCAAGTACTGGGGAACGATTCGTGATTCCGGACTGCAGTGGGTAAACCCGTTCACCAAGCGCATTACCGTCTCAACCAAGATCAGGAACCAGGAGACGGCGCAGGCGAAGGTGAACGACGCGGACGGCAACCCGATCGAGATCGCCGCCGTCGTGGTCTGGCAAGTCAGGGACACCGCGAACGCCGTCTACTCTGTCGACAACTACCGGCAGTTCGTGACCATCCAGTCCGAGACAGCCGTCCGGCACATCGCCTCGAGCTACCCCTATGACAACCGCGGCACCGGCGCGATGTCGCTGCGCGACAACGCAGACGAGATCACCCACCGGCTGTCGGCTGAACTGGGCGACCGGGTCAAGTCGGCCGGGGTCGAGGTCATCGAGACCCGGCTCACCAGGCTCTCCTACGCGCCGGAGATCGCCCAGGCGATGCTTCGCCAGCAGCAGGCAAGCGCGGTCGTAGGCGCGCGGCAGCGGATCGTCGAAGGCGCGGTCGGCATGGTCCAGCTGGCACTGAACCGGCTGGAGGAGGAGGGCGTCGTCGAGCTGGACGAGGAGCGCAAGGCAGCGATGGTCTCCAACCTGCTAGTGGTCCTGTGCAGCGAGCAGGCGACGCAGCAAGTCGTCAACACCGGCTCGCTGTACTCGTGACAGCCGGCTACAAGGTCCGGAACGGTAAGACATGAACGAGCGCAAGGGCGTCCTGCTCCGGCTTGATCCAGCCGTCCACGACGCCCTCGCCAGGTGGGCATCCGACGAGCTGCGCAGCACCAACGCGCAGATCGAGTTCCTGCTGCGCCGCGCGCTCGCGGAGGCTGGCCGGCTGCCGACCCACGCGGCCAAGATGCGCAGGCCCGGCCGGCCGCCCCGCGAGGAGTGACCTGAGGCGCGCATGACAGCCCGGGCGCACGGAGTCTCCGTGCGCCCGGGCTGTCATGCTTGATACTCAAGTCACCACTTGACTATCTGCCCTCGCGCCAGCATAGTTAAGTACATGCTTGACCAAGTGACCGACCTGGATCGCGTGTTCCAGGCACTCGCTGACCCGGGCCGCCGGGCGATGGTAGACCGGCTCAGCCAGGGACCAGCATCAGTCAGCGAGCTCGGCCGCCCGCTGACCATGTCCCTGGCGGCAGTCCTGCAGCACGTCCAGGTACTCGAGGCCAGCGGCCTGATCTTGTCGCAGAAGACCGGCCGCACCCGCACGTGCAGCATCAACCCGGCCGTCTTGCGTTCGGCCGAGCACTGGATATCGGCGCGGCGCTCCCTGTGGGAGCACCGTCTCGACCGCCTGGGTAAGTACCTGGAGGAGAACCCATGACCACGCGATCTGTCATCCATGACACCTTCACGATCGAGCGGACCTACCCGGCCGCGCCAGCCAGGGTGTTCGCGGCGTTCGCGTCGCTCGAGGCCAAGAACAGCTGGGGCGACACCGGCGACCTAGAGTCCGCGGACGGCGCTGCCGGCGAGGAGGAGTTCGACTTCCGGGTCGGCGGCCGGGAGCGCTTCGGCCACAGATGGCAGGGCACCACGTACCGGTACGACGGCCTGTACTACGACATCGTTCCTGACCAGCGGATCGTGTACAGCTACGAGATGTACGCCAACGACACCAGGATCTCGGTGTCGGTGACGACGATCGAGTTCGCCAAGAGCGTCGACGGCACAGCTCTCACCTACACCGAGCAGGGCGCTTACCTGGACGGCTTCGACGGACCGCAGGCGCCGGAGCTGCGCAAGGGAGGCACCACGGAAATGCTGGACAACCTGACCAGCTACCTGAAGGAGCACGAGCACGGTTAGGTCCTGGGCCGCAGGGCGGTAGCGTCCTTTGCGTGGGCAGCGAGCAGGCAGGAAGGCCACCAGAGCCGATCTCGGTGACCGACGGGCTCATCATCTTGCGCAGGCCCAGGGCGTCTGACGCCGGGCCGTTGTCCGCGGCCCGGGGTTCCGTCAGCGGGGCAGTGACCATGGCCGAGCAGCTGGCGGGATGGGTGAGTTATGCCGGAAACGGACAGCCGAGTGGACCACGCGAAGCCGCCATTGGCGTGGGCATCCTTTCCTCGCATTGCGGCCAAGGCGTCGGCACGAGAGCCCTCCAGTTGCTGATGCACCACCTGGCCGTGCGAACGAGCTACCGGACTGCCGCGCTCGCCATCGACCCAGGCGACGAGGCGCTGCTGGCCGTCGCCGCCAGGACCGGCTTCGCAAGGACGGACTTCGCGAGGACGGACTTCGCGAGGACCGGCTTCGCTCCCAGGACCGGCTTCGCCAGCGACGACAGTGCCACCTCCGGCGAACGGCAGCAGCAGCGACTCGTGCGGCCGGTCCCGCCCCTGACCTACTCCGACGGGGTCGTCACGATCCGCCGCCAGCGCCCTGAGGACATCGACGCACACCTCGAAGCCATCGACGACGAGCAGATCGAGTGGCTGTGGCAGCCCGGCGAACGCGAGCAGTGGCAGGCCATGACCCCCCAGCAGCAACGGGCCGCGAACCTCGCGCACCTGCGTGCCTGCCAGGAGAGGTTCGGCACAGGGCCCAAGTGGGCCTTCTCGGTCGACGCGCCTGGCGCTTCCTACGTCTCCTACGTGGACTGTGACCTGGCCAACGACAGCGTGCCGCCAGGTGATGCGAACATCTCTTACACCGCGCACCCGGCCTATCGCGGGCACGGCTACGTCAGCAGGTCCGTCCGGCTGATCGCCAGGTTCCTGGCAGAGCACACCGGTGCCCGGTCGGCGCACATCATCGTCGACGCCGAGAACACGGCCTCGCTCCGGGTCGCCCATGCCGTCGGCGCGACCGAAACCGAGCGCTGGGTCAGCGAGCGAGGCCGTGTCATGGTCAGGCACGTCCTGCCCGTGCGCTGAAAGCGCGCAGGTTCCGCCCTGATGGAACAGCGCCTGCGAAAGCTACATTGGGGAAATGGCCGGTCGGCACCGGAGCCCGCAGCATGGCGGGCACAGGGAAGAGCAGGTTAAGACGCTCTTGATACTTGCCGCCATTCCTACGGCGATCGCCGTCGTGGTCTCGCTGTTCGTGTTCGGCAAGGACTGGCTGCTCCTCGACCTGTGCTGGCTCACGTCGCTGTACTTGTTCATTAACGCCATCCCCAAGCGTGACCGCCCAACCCTCTGGCTAGCGGGCACGACGCTCATCCTGGAGAGCCTGAACATCCTCGAAGGCAGCCATGTGCGTATTTGGAGTAGTGGTCAGCTAAGAAGCCTGTCGAGCGTGCTCACCTGGCTGACCATCATTCCGCTTGCTTGGTACGCAGCTACGCAGTTCGACACTCCGCGGCGCGGGTGGCGCTGGGTCAGGTCGCGTGTGGAGTCCAGGCAGCCGCCGCCGCCGACGCCGCTGGACGACCTGTAGGTGGCTTTCACAGATCCGGGTGGGAATTGCGCTGAATTCAGCGCAATTCCCACCCCAAAACCGGCTACATCATTAGGGCGGCGGTCGCCGCCGCCAGTTAGCCTGCGCTGCTGGGATGCTGCGGTGGCACCGCCTTGCCCGAGTCGCCGAATGCGGCCCGCAGCTTGTCTTGCTGCTGCACGGACAGGTCCGAGCGGATGAGCTCCATCGGCTGGCCTTCGAAGGCCTGAGCCACAGTGTCGACGGCCGCGTCCGAGCTCATCAGCACCATGGCCGACGTGCCTGGCATCATGTCGCCCTTGACGGCTTCGATCATCGAGCCTTCGATGTGCCCCGTCTTGAGCTTGCCCATGAACGAGGAGACCACGCTGCCTTCCTCGGTGACGTGCTCGTGCGCCAGCGGTGCCGATGAGTACTGCGGCCACCGGATGACCGTGACATCCTGCAAATCAATGAGGTCTTGCGAGCTCAGCTGCTTAAGCTTGAGCACCGCCGCATCGGCCCCCTCGGTGCCCATGAACCGCCACGCCGTCGTTGTCATCGCTCCGCTCCTCCCCCTGGACCGGTTAGTGCAGAAATACCCCAGCACTCCCAGCGCAACACTCCCGTGCGCTCCCGCCCCAGGGCGCCGCACGGCGCCCAGGCAGACCGGGGCGCACCAGGGCGCACCAGGGCGCGGCACACGTTGCCTCATGCCGGGTCGCGCGCGCACGAGCCAGCGAGAATCCGACGGTGCGTCGGTCCGGGGCTGTGACGGCGCCATGTGCCAGGTTTATGTCGTGACTCAGCCGGAATGGCTCCGTTCTTGCCGCGCCGAAAAGTCCGTGCGATCGGACCAATCCGATTTCGGCCGGGCTCCGAATGGCAGCCGTGGACGCCTCTGACGCGCGCCCGGCTGGTGCAGGTCCTGGTCTTTCGGAGGGGAAGGACCGGGACCTGGATCAGCTTCTCACGTTGGTGGCCAGGGGTGACGAAGGCGCCTTCGCCAGCGTGTACGACCAGCTATCCGGCCCGGTGTACGGCCTCATCCGCCGCGTCCTGCGCGATCGCGCGCAGTCCGAGGAAGTGGCCCAGGAAGTGCTGCTCGAGGTCTGGCGCACTGCCTCGCGCTTCGACCCGGCGAAGGGCAGCGCGGCGACCTGGGTACTGACCATCGCGCACCGGCGGGCCGTCGACCGGGTGCGATCAAGCGCCGCCGCGGCTGAGCGCGAGCAGCGGAACTCCACGCCGCCAGTCGCCGACGACGTCGCCGACGTGGTCCAGTCCAGCCTGGACCGCGAGCGCGTGCGCCGCTGCCTGGACAGCCTGACCGAGCTGCAGCGCGAGTCCATCACGCTTGCCTACTACGGCGGCTACTCCTACCGGGAGGTCGCCGGGCTGCTGGGAATCACGCTCGGCACGATCAAGACCCGGATTCGCGATGGCCTGATCAGGATGCGGGACTGCCTGGGGGTCACGTGGTAAGACTCTTCAGCCGCGACCTGCACGACCTCACCGGCGCCTACGCGATCGATGCCATCGACGACGCGGCCGAGCAAGCTCGTTTCGAGAACCACATGCGGCACTGCCAGCAGTGCGCCAGCGAGGTACGCGGCCTGAGCGAGACCGCCACCAATCTCGCGTACGCCGCCTCGCAGCCTGCCCCGCCGCAGCTGCGCGAGCGCGTGCTGGCCGCCATCGGCCGCACCAGGCAGCTACCGCCCGGCGTCGAGCACCACAGGATGTGCGCCAGGTCAGCCTGGCATCCGTATCCCAGGATGGCCTGGGTGGTCGCATTCGCCTGCGTCGTCGTCGCGATCGGCCTCGCGGTTGCCCTGGTGAGCATCCAGCGCCAGCTCGACCAGGCCAGGTCCCGCGAGGCAAGGATCGCGGCCGTACTC
>JASHXW010000577.1 GCA_030043395.1 Streptosporangiaceae bacterium | reverse complement strand
GCAGCGGACGCGATCACGGTCAGCCCCGTTCCGGCAGCGAGCCGCTCGCGCAGGGCATCGGCCACCGGCCCGCCGCTCCATCGCCTGAGCAGGTAGGACGGACTGCCCGGCCCGGCGAACACCCAGTCCGATGACCGGATCGCTGCCAGCCCGGCGGGAGCGTCCGGGTTGCGCGTAACCGGCAGGTCGGCGTCGCTGACCACGTCGACGGCCAGGCCGACGCTGCGGGCGAAGTAGCCCTGGGAGCGCGTGGAGATGTCGGCCGCGTTCTCCTGGAAGGCATACGGCGTATCGAGCAGGACCGCGCTGTGCTGCTGGCCGGGACCGAGCCGCGCGACGAGCGCCTTATGGATGGCGACCATGGTCGGGCTCGTCTCGCCCGAGCCCATGATCGCGAGCACCCGGGACGACGAGTCGCCCATGGGCCCCTCCTTACCGCCCGTGGCCACCGCGCCCGCAGCCTCGGCCCGTACACTACCCGCGCGCTGCGACAGTCAGCCGCTCAGCGCTCCGCCCTTGCGTGCGACCACCAGGAACCTGCGCTCCGCGTGACGCAGTGGCCAGGCGGAACTGTCGTCGGCCACCTCTCGCAACCTTGGCATGAACGACTCCAGGTCGTACTCCGGTATTGCCCAGCTGACGATCCGCAGGTAGTAGACAAGGGCGCCGACGTGGTGAAAGTAGGTGACAACCTCGCCAGCCTCCGCCGTGGTAATGCTCAGGCCGGCCCCGGTGAGCTCGTCTTCTGCGAGCCGCAGCCAGCTCTCCGGGTCGTCCGGCGGATCGAGGCCAAGCACGCGGTAGAGGTCGTCGTCGCTGTGGTAATCGACCTGCTGGCTCACGAAGGCTCCGCCCGGCGCGAGGATCCGGCGGACCTCGTCGCCGCGAAACGACTCGTGCCTGTTGATCACCAGGTCGAATGCGCCATCGCGGAAAGGCAGCACGCCGCGATCGTCAGCTTCGGCGGGCCTGCTCCCTGCCACCGGTTCGGCTGACCGCTCCGCAAGCGCGACCTGCTGCAGGCGCTCCACGTCGACGTTGTCCGGTGCGCCATCGCACTGCACCACCGGGATGCCCAGCGGCTGCAGGCGGGTCGCCGCGACCGGGACATTCGGCGGCCAGGCCTCGGTGGCGATGCTACGGGCTGGCCGGCGAGCGAAAGCGGCCAGCCACTCGCCGCCGCCTGTGCCCATGTCAAGCATGGTGCTGGCCGCCGCGGCATGGCTGGCGACGACCTCGTCGTAGCTCCACGGGAGCTCGCCGGAGGAGGAGCGCTCGTTGAGCCAGCTGAAATCCCAGCCGGAGAACGGTGCCGCGACTGCCTCGGCCACGAGCTCGTCAAATGCTGCCACGCCAGCATTGTCCACCCGCGCGGCGGTATGTCACCGCCGCGATCCGCTGACAGAGCGCGCTGGCATCATGTCCTCATGCACCGGGTGGACGTTGCCGAGCGCCGGCGCCGGCTTGCCGTCAGGCATGGCCTCTCCCCCCGCGCCGCGCAGAGCCCGGCGGACGTCGCAAGGCAGCTTGTGGCACTGCACGCGACCGACCCGGCGACGGTGTTCCTTTCGGTCCGGGCGCGGATGAGCGAGGTCACGCCAGCCGACATCGAGGAGTCGCTGTACGAACGGCGCGACCTGGTCCGGATGCTGGGCATGCGGCGGACCGTGTTCGTGGTGCCGGCCGAGTCCGTGCCCGTCGTGCAGGCTGCTGCGACAGACCGGGTCGCCAGGGATCAGCGAACGCATCTGCTCAGGCACCTTGCCCGGTTCAGCGAAGTCGCCGACCCTGAGCCCTGGCTTACCGACGTCGAGCGCTCGGTGCTCGGCTTGCTGGCCGAACGGGGCGGCAGCGCCACCGCAGCGGAGTTGTCCGCCGCCGAGCCCCGGCTGCAGACGCGGCTGGTAGCGGTCTCTGACAAGCCGTACGCGCTGGATCAGCCAGTGACCAGCCGCGTCCTGCTCGTGCTGGCGGCGCAAGGGCATATCGTGCGGACCAGGCCAATCGGCTCCTGGCTATCCCAGCAGTACCGCTGGGCGCTGGCCGGGCACTGGCTCACCGGGCACGGGCCGCACCCCGGGCCGAAGCCGCCGTCGGCTGGCGATGCCGTCGCCAGGGCCGAGCTGGCCAGGCAGTGGCTGTCGGCTTTCGGGCCTGCGCCACTCGCGGACCTGAAGTGGTGGACCGGCTGGACGACGACCCAGGCCCGGCAGGCGGTGGCTGATCTCGGGGTAGCCGAGGTGGACCTGGAAGGCGCTCCGGGGGTCGCCCTGGCCGGAGACCTGGATCAGACGCCCGAGCCGGACGTCTGGGCCAGCCTGCTGCCTGCGCTGGATCCGACGGTCATGGGCTGGTCGGACCGGTCGTGGTTCCTCGGGCCGCACGGCAAGGCGCTGTTCGACGGCACCGGCAATGCGGGGCCGACCATCTGGCTCAGCGGCCGGGTCGTCGGCGGCTGGGCACAGCGCCAGGATGGCCAGATCGCGGTCAGGTTGCTCGAGGACGTCGGAACCGAAGCTGCCGCGCTGATCGACGCCGAGGCCGAGCGGGTCGGCACCTGGCTGAAGGGAGTCCGGGTGATACCGCGGTTCCGCACGCCGGTCGAGCGGGAGCTATCAGGCTAGGCTCACGCCTCGCCCAGCTTGCGGCGCAGGTCGTCGCGCCTGGCGGTCAGCTGGTCGGCAAGGCTGTCCTGCTCGTCCGCGGCCTGGATCAGCGCGCCGCGGTCGGACGGGTCCTCGGCGTCTCCAACGCCAGCCCGGATCTCTTGCGCGGTGCGGCGAACATTCGCCAGGTTCCGCTCGACTTCCGTGAGCTGGGCTCGCAGGTCCT
>JASHXW010000576.1 GCA_030043395.1 Streptosporangiaceae bacterium | reverse complement strand
TCCAGCACATGGCCGGCTGCCAGGGCGCGAAGACGATCGTGGCGATCAACACCGACTCCGGCGCGCCGATCGTCGCCAAGGCCGACTATGCCGTCATCGGCGACCTGCACCAGGTGATCCCGGCGCTGATAGAAGCCGTTCGCGCCCGCCGATCCTGATGCGGTCGAGCGTCAGCCAGCCAGCTGGGCGAAGCGGAGCAGCTGGCCGGCACGGGCGCCTGTGTGGCGGCCGCGGTCGTAGGTGAGCTTGCCGTTCACCACGACCCAGTGCACGCCGACCGGCTCGCGCTTGGGGTTCTCGTAGGTTGCCACGTCGGCGATAGTTTCCGGATCGAACACGACGACGTCGGCGATCGTCCCGGGCTCCAGCCTGCCTCGCCCTGCCAGGCCGAACCGTTCGGCGGGCAGGCTCGTCATCCGCCGAACGGCCTCGGCCAGGGAAATGACCTCACGTCCGCGCACGTACTGGGCGAACACCCTGGGGAACGTTCCGTAAAGCCGAGGGTGCGGCAGGCCGTCAAGGTCGGGTACACCGTCCGAGCCGACCATCATCTTGGGATGGCGGACATTGGTGATCAGGTCGTCCTCGCACATCGAGAAGCCGATCGAGATCGTCCGTTTCCCGCCCGGAGCCTGAAGGACTTTCCGGACCAGGCTGGCCACGTCCATTCCCTCGTCGGCCGCCACGGCGCTGACCCTGCGCCCGGCATAGTCGGGGAATGGCGGGCAGACCGCGAACTGGTTGCGCTCCGCCCACTCCTGCGTGACCGTCTCCGCGGTGATGTACTCGGCCATCGGCCCGCTGCTGGCCGTGTAGGGGTAGAAGTCCAGCGTCACGTCCGCACCGGCCGAGTTGGCCTCGTCCACCGAGGCCAGGGAGGCCGCGACCTTGCCCCAGTTCTGCTCGCCACCGGCCTTGTGATGAGAGATGTGCACCGTGCAGCCAGACTCGCGGCCGATCCGGACCGTCTCGGCGACCGACTCGAGCAGGTGGTTGCCTTCGTCTCGCATGTGGCTCGCGTACAAGCCCCCGGCCTCCGCAGCGGCAGCCGCTAGCTCGATGATCTCCTCGGTCGGCGCCCACTTGCCCGGCTGGTAGATCAGGCCCGTGGAGAGCCCGCATGCGCCTTGCTCCATCGCGCGGTGTACCAGGCCGCGCATCGTGGCGATCTCGGCCGCCGCGGCACCGCGCGGATCCTGCCGGCCGATAGTCAGGCCGCGGATCGTGTTATGCCCGATCAGCGCCATGGCATTGCAGGCGAACCCGCGCGCGGCTACTGCCTGGCGGTAGCCGTCGAGGTCGGGCCAGTCCGAGCCAGCCACCGACTCGATGTCGTCGACGCCGGTCGCCGGGAAGCCGCTGAAGCCACAGTTGCCGATGACCAGGCTGGTGCAGCCCTGCGCGACCTTGAACTCCAAGTCGGGATGCTTGATCAGGGCGGCGTCGTCGTGCGTGTGCACGTCGACGAAGCCCGGGCTGCACACGAGCCGCCCGCCCGCATCGAGTTCGATCGTGGCGGGGCCAGCCGAGACGTGCTCCGACCCAGCGGAGACGATCACCCCGTTGCCGATCGCGACATCACCGCTGGTCAGCGGCCCGCCTGAGCCATCGGCGAGCAGGGCATTGCGGACGACAAGCTCGGGCGTTGCGGGCATCCCAACAGGATAGGCAGGTAGCCTGCGCCTGCCCAGCGGGTTTCGCCGGGCAGCGGCCTTCAGAAGAACGTCCGGAAAACGTCGATGACCTGGTAGTCGTCGTCGACGACCGGAATGACACGCCATTTGTCGAATGTCGTGCACGGGTGCGAGATGCCGAGGCAGACCAGGTCGCCAGGCACAAGATCGAAGTCAGCCGGGACACGGACGTACGCATGCTGGTCGTCCAGCCTGGTGACGGTGAGCTCGCGGGCGTCGATGACAGCGCCGTCGGCTCGGCGTACCGCGATCGGTACCGGCCATCCTCCGTCGAACGAAACATCCCTGCGCCCTGCAGAGGCTAGGGCCAGCTCGGGCTCTGGGCGGGAGAGGACAGTCGTCCACACTTCTATGGCTGAGATGAGCTCGGGGCCGCCTCGCGAACCGGCCGGGCCGATTCGCTCGTACGTGCCATGGTCGTGGGTGATGTAACACCCGCTGCGCAGGACGACCGTCAGCTCCGGGTCGCCTGGCTCGCCTGCCGTGAGCACCCGCGCGACGACGTCGAAGTACGCGCTGCCACCGGCGGAGACGATCCACGGGCGCTCGGCGGGCGGCTCGCCAGGGAGCTGGCAGGCCAGCGAGCGCAGGTCGGCGCAGAACTCGGCGATCGCCTCCAGCGTCACTGGGCTGGCATCCAGTCCGATGCCGCCCTCGTAACCCGAGGCCCCGGCCAGGACAAGGGCGGGAGCATCCGCTGCGGCCGCGGCGACCTCGAGCGCTTCGGCCACGCTGCGGCAGCCGGTGCGGCCGCCGGTGAAGCCGAGCTCGACAAGGACATCCAACGGCCTGGTCGCACCTGCGGCCCGGAGCGTCTCGTCGAGCAGCGCGACGCCGGCGAGGCTGTCGACGTAGGCGTAGCACTCCCAGTCCTGGCTGCTACTCAGCTCTGCCGCGAGCCAGGTGATTCCGTTCCGGTCCGTCAGCTCGTTGGCGATCAGGATTCGCGGGATGCCGAACGCGCGGTAGACCTGGACCTGCGGGATCGTCGCCGCGGTGATGCCCCAGGCTCCGGCGTCGAGCTGCCTGGCGAAGAGCTGAGGCGCCATCGTGGTCTTGCCGTGCGGCGCAAGCCAGACCCCGGCGCGGGCGCACCAGTCAGCCATGGCCTTAGCGTTGTGCCGCAAAGCTGAGTCGCGCAGTAGGGCCAGCGGCATCGTGAACTGCGTTCCGAGTGCGTTCGGACGCGAATCTGCCAATGCAGCCGCGCTGATGATCGAAACGGGGGGCAAGGAGCCGGTTTCCGCGGGACCTGCGCCGGCCGCGATTACCCCGAACCCTTTCTCGGTAGGAGCGATCGGGTGGCTTCGCAGTTCGGTGATGGCTTGCAGCAACTCGTCAGGCAGGTCAGCGTGAGGCACGCGGGCAGCGTAGCGTGCTGCCGCTCCGCACTGGCGTGCTGACGTGCACAATAGGCGCGTGAACGGACACGGGGCCGAGCGGGTAGCCGGGACTCCGGCCGAGGCAACGGCCCGGCCAGGCCCTGGCCGTTCGGCTGAAGCGAGCGGCGAGACACTGCTGCAGCGGACTGCGCGGCGATTCGAGATCCAGGCGCTGGCATGCGAGGCGCTCGGCAGCCCGCTGTACGCAGGCCTGCTCAGGCAGGCCGCAGCCGACGTGCTCGCGTCGGGACCCACGGCAGCCGTACTCGACGGGTACATGGAGCACCCGGGCCGCGGCGCGCTGGCGCTGCGGATGCTCGCAGGCGTGCATGCGCAGGTGCTGACCGGGGAGGCGACGGAGCTGGCGGCGTTCTACCCATCCGTGGGTGGCATGGCCGACCCTGGCGCCAAGGCTGAGCTGGCCTGGCCTGCGCTGCGGCGTGCTCTCGGAGTGCACCACGACGAAGTCCGCGCGTGGCTCGGCAGCCCGCCGCAGACGAACGAGGTCGGCAGGGGTGCGGCGCTGGTCGGGGCGCTCTGTCACATGCTGGCCGAGGCCGACTACCCGGTGCGGCTGTTCGAGGTCGGCGCGAGCGCGGGCCTGAACTTGCGCGCCGACCTGTTCCGGATCACCGGAGCCGGCGTCAGCTACGGTGACGAGTCCTCGCCTGTCCGGATGCTGGACGGCTGGGCTGGGCAGGCGCCGCCGGTCCGCTCGGTGCGGGTCGTGTCCAGAGTCGGCGGCGACCTCACGCCGATCGACCCGCTGAGCGACGACGGGCGGCTGCGACTCACGGCCTATGTGTGGGCGGACCAGGTCGGCCGGATGGATCGGCTGCGCGGCGCACTCGAGCTTGCCGCGCGAGTGCCTGCGGACCTGCGGGCGGAGCCTTTGTCGGTGACGCTCAGCCAGATCTCGCTTGAGCCGGGTACCTGGACCGTGCTGTGGCATTCGATCATGCAGCAGTACCTGGACGAGTCCGAGGCACTGGCCCTCGACGAAGGGGTCTCGGCGCTCGGCGCAGCGGCGACCGGGTCAGCTCGGTTCGCGCACATCACGCTCGAGCTAGCCAGGGGAACGCAGGAGACGCCAGTCGACCTGGCTACCTGGCCGGGGCTCAAGCGTCGGCGGCTCGGCGTTGCCTCGGCCCACGGCGTACCGGTGACCTGGGGGAGCTAAGCCTGGCAGGGCCGCGCGACAATCGAGCCCCTCCAGCTCATACCCGGAGGGGCCTGATCACAGCATCCCGGAATCAGGGTCAGGAAACTGGTAGCGACACGCGAACATCATCGGCATAAATGGTTACCGAACGGTGACAGCCGGGCACAATCGAGCTAGTTAGCTACTTGGCGCTACTGTCCGACTACCAGGCGCTTACTGGTCAGTGTCGTGCGCGCCGGTCTCCGTGGAGGCGGATGCCGCCGATCGCGTTAGCGGCAGCATGCTCCGGTTGCCGGCCCACCCCTGGTTGCGCGAGCCGCGGTTCAGGATCTTGTCCAGCGCCGACCCGACGTTGCCGTCCTCAGCGATCATCCGGCGAACCACGTAAGTGAGGGCGGGGATAGCCCAGAAGTCGCCGCACACCCACAGGATCGCGGCGCCGATCTGCTGGTCGGCGAACGGCGAGAGCGTCACTCCTGGCCGGTGCGCGTAGACCGAGTACCAGGACACCTGGCTGAGGAAGCTCATCGACATCGCCAGGATCCACATCACCACGTTGGTGCCCACAAGCGCGGCTGCCTGGCCGAACCGCGTCATCTTGATCCGGAACGGCGACGACGGGACGAACTGGAGCCAGAACAGCACGCCTGCGATGAAGAAGCTGCCTTCCATCAGCCAGATGTGCACGACCTGGTTGCGATAGGCGAGATCGTACGCGGCGGGCAGGTGCCAGACGATCATGGCGAGGTTGAACAGGCCGATGGAGACCCAGGGCCGGAGCAGGAAACCGCCGACTGCGCGAACCGGCCGGGTCCAGCCAGCAGCCAGCGCTGCCGCGGTCGCGTCCCTGCCGAGCCGCCCGGGCAGTCCCTCGAGCAGGGGCTGCCATGGTGCTCCTGCGACGATCAGCACAGGCGCGCCGAACATCAGCAGCAGGTGCTGGATCATGTGCATGAAGAAGTAATCGTCCGACCAGTAGTTGATCGGCGACTGGACGGCGATCAGCAGGAGGGCCAGCCCGCCGTAAAACCACCACGACCTGCGCCTGCGCTCGGCGGTCCGCTCGGGGCCAGACATCCGTGCCATCCTGGCCAGCCCCGCCTCATGCCATGCCACCAAGATCACGACGACGATCAGGAACGGGTTGAACGACCAGTGGTCGACCAGATAGTTCATCTCGCCTCGTTCAGTTCGGAGAGCCGCTGTGAGCTAGTGCCTGCTCGGCCGCCTGAGCGAACTCCACAGCGAACGATGACTTGCTGCTGGCCGTGCCCGCACCGGGGTCTGCGTTGAACTCGGTCTTGACCAGGCCGTTGGCTACGAGGAAGACCACTTCGCTATGCCCGATCATCTGGCCGCCCGGCAAGATCGTGACCGCTACTCCGTAGTGCCTCCATACCTCCCTGAGCTGGTGCAGTGGCCCGGTCAGGTACAGCCAGTTGCGCATGCGGCTCATGCCTTCCTGGCGATCGAACGCCTGCAAGTACGGCCGGGTGTAGTACAGCGGGTTCGCGGCGATGGCGACGATGTCGACCTGCGAGGACTTGGTGCCGAGCATCGTGTCCGCCTGCCTGAGCTCCTGGGCGATCAGCGGGCAGTCGGTGGTGCACACCGGGTCGAGGAAGGTCATCAGCACGACCTTGCCGCGCAAGCTCGCCAGCGACACCGGCCGCCCGTTCTGGTCGGTCAGGCTGAACGGGGCGGCAGGGGTATTGAGCGGGATGTTATTTCCGCCGAGCCCCTGCGCGATGATCGTGGAGG
Source organism: Streptosporangiaceae bacterium (assembly GCA_030043395.1). The sequence continues at coordinate 10,248 of JASHXW010000576.1, read as the reverse complement.
CGTTAGGGCTGGCCTGCGCCAGGGCCATCGGAGCCGCGCCGAGCAGCACCACGCCAGCCGCCCAGATGGCGAGCACGCCAGTCGCGCTGGTAGCGGCGAATCCGCCAGCCACCCGGATTGGCCGCAGACGGTCCCGCCATTCAGCCTGTGCAGCGGCCTCGTGGCCTGGCTCGGAAGCGACAGCCGGCGCCGCCCTGGTGATGGCCAGGTAGCCGCAGATGACGAGCATCAGCAGCGGGATCATGCTGTTCGGGTCGGTGCCCAGACCGCCGAGGAAGCCCAGATCCTCGATGAGCACCCAGTCGGCCAGGCAGAACACGCCGATCGCGATCACCAGCGGCAGCATCAGCTCTCTTCGCTGGATAACCAGGCCGACGCCGATGAGGAGCAGAGCTGCCACGGCGAATGCGTTAATGCCGAAGCCATGACTGGCTGTGAAAGAGGCGAAGCTGCTGACGAGGTGACCGAGCACGGACGGCTGCGGCGTCGTGGCCATCTGGCGCACCATGGCGGTCAGCGCTCCAGGTTTGCCGTGGACCGCGGTGCCCTGCCAGAAGCCACGGCCCGGCCAGGCCTGCAGCACGGCCATGCCGATGAAGAACACGCCAAGGCCCGCGAGCAGCCGGCGGCCGAGCGCGACGCTGTCCCATGCCCGCTCGGGCAGGGCGATCAGGGCGCCAGCGACGCAGTAGAACAGGGCCGCGCCCGGGGTACCGAATAGCACCGTCTGGCCTGGTCCGAAGATCCCGCCGAATGCTTCGCCGAAGACCCAGACGATCAGCCCCCAGCCGACGCTGACCAGTCCGGCCAGCCTGGACCACGAACCACGGCCTGACGCCAGCAGCCATATCCCGATGCCGACCTGGATCCAGACCGCAGCAGCGCTGGCCTGGATCGGATGGTAGGACCAGGTCGTGCCCGACCAGTTCACCACCGCTTGCACCCAGTGCGGCGAGCCGGCGGCCGCCGGCGCCAGGACATCCGGCGGCATGCCAACGGCCATCGCGGGCTGTCCCTGCAAGAGTCCGTCGAAGACCCAGATCACGCCGAACGCGATCCGCAGCACGCGGCGCGCTGACGGCTCGCTGGCGCGTTGCAGCAGGGTTGAGGAGGTTCCGGTGCCGGCCGCGCTGTCCGGGCCGGAGGAGGACGCCGAACCGATCAGGCCAGGGCGCCACTCCCGCAGGCTAGCCCAGATGATGGCTAGCGAGACGAGCACGAGCAGGGCGACCAGGCCTTGGTGCATCAGCGCGGAGCGGAAAGCCGCCACCAGCACGGAGTTGGCGATGTTCAGCCCGCTATGCATTCCCGCCATCGGGTGGTTACTCCTTTCCGCCGCGTTGGATGTCTAGCCCTGCAGGACGAAGAGCCGTGCGTGTGGCGCGATCGCCTTGATCGCAGGCGCAAAGTCCGCGTAGACCACCGCCCGCTGGGCGTCCAGCTTGCCCTGCGCAAGCTTCAGGGCCGCTAGCGCCGCTGCTTCTGACGGCTTGCCGCGATCCCTCAGCGCCTTGGCCACGTCCGCGCACACGTTGATGGCGTCCGGTGCGGTCCAGGTGATCAGGTCGTTGACGCCTGCCTGCAGGCGATAGCCGTCCAGCGAGGACGGCACCTGGACGTTCTGGTCCAGGTCGTCGAGGCTCATGTTGTTCGCGGGTGAGCAGTTGGCTGATGCCGTCGTCGCCACGTTCAGGGCACCCGGAACATCGCTGCTCTTCCCGGAGTCGATCCTGCGCAGCACGTACAGCGACTCTCCAACGCCGCCAGAACAGGATTGGACGTCACTGCGCAGCTGGCCGATCAGGCCACGCAGGTCGGAGGCGCGCTCCCCGGCGCTTGGCCGGTGCACGAGCCCGACGGCGACGGCGACGGCCAGGAAGGCAGCGATAGCGGCAAATACCCACCATGGGGATCGCCGGGTCGGCCATACGCTCTTGCGGATGGGGACATTGGGGGGGCCAGTCCTGAGATCTTGCATCTAGCTAGCCTCGTCCATCCTCTGTCGCGACTCTCACCTTGTCTCCCACTCCGCTCTCGTCTCGGCCGGCCGGCGCCGCTCGGCCCGGTTCTGCGTTGCCTGCCAGTGCAGGGCGTCGATGTCGGCACGCCCAGCGTTCGCCTGGACCGGCAGGAGCACCTCGAACCTGCTGCCCTTGCCCGATACGCTCGCCACGCTCACGTCGCCGCCATGGCCGCGAGCGACAGCCCTGACCAGGGGGAGGCCCAGGCCAGTCCCGCGAGTACCGCCGGCGCTCGTGGTGAATCGCTGGAAGATGCGCGGGATGTCGGCTGAGGCGATGCCTTCGCCGGTGTCCTCGACCACGATACGGGCGATCCAGCCACCGTCGCTGCTCAGGACCGAAAGCGTGATCTCGTCGTCGGTACTGGTATGACGTACCGCATTCTCGATCAGCGCGTCTAGCGCCAGGCCGAGCCGCTCGGTATCCACTAGCGCCGTGACCGGCTGCAGCATGCCGAGCCGCCAGTGCCGTGCGGCGGTCGGCTGCCAGCGCCGCAGCACGTCGGCGACCAGCAAGTCCAGCTCAGCGGGTGCCAGGGAAAGGAAGTGCGGGTTCTCGGCGGCGGCGACCAGCAGGAGCCGCTCGCTCAGCGTCCGCAGCCGCTGGAGCTCGCCGACGACCACCGCTATGTCGCGCTGCTGCTGGCCCACTAGCGCCTGCGCCAGCAGCTCGGCGTGGCCGAGCGCGATCGTAATTGGCGTGCGCAGCTGATGAGAGGCGTCCTGCAGGAACTGGCGCTGGACCGTGACCAGCCGCTCTGCCTCGGCGGCGAGCTGCGCGCGATCCTTGACCAAAGTCCTGCGGTGGGACTGCCAGGCCATGGCGGCGACTATGACCGCGAGCAGCGGCAGCTGCTCGAGGAGCTCCTCGGTGCTCAGGTGCCGCATCATGTCCTGGCCGATCACGGCAGCAGTCGTCACGAGCGCAATGCCGGTGAGGGCCAGGATGCCGCGGCTCGGCCACATCCGGACGCCGGACACCAGTGCCAGCCCGATCCACAGCCCGTCGAGCGGTATGACCTGCCAGGAGGGGAAGAGCACGATCGTGACGACGCACGCGAGCCAGAGCGCCAGCCAGGCGACCTCGGGCTCGCGACCCACGACGGCGACTGAGTGCTCCAGCATCTGGCTGGCTGCGGGTTGGCTGACTGCGGCCTGACTGACGGAGGCCTGGCTGGCTTGCGCATGGGTGCCTGCGGTCTGGCCGGCTAGAGACTGGGCAGACGACGGCGGGCCAGACGGGGGCGTAGGTTGGCGCGCTGCCGGCTGGCCGGACGCCGGCTGGCCAGAGGCCCGATCCTGGTACGCCGGCTGGTCAGGAAGCGAGTCGGTAGCCCTCACCACGCACCGTCTCTATCAGGGCGAAGCCAAGCTTGGCCCTGAGCCGCCTGATGCAGACGTCGACAATGTTGGAGCCTGGGTCGAAGTCGATGCCCCAGACCGAAGCGAGAAGCTCGCTTTTGGGCACCGAATCACCGTGGCGCTCCATCAGCACGCGCAAGCACAAGAACTCCAGGCGTGTCAGGGCCACGGGCCCGGAGCCGCTGTCGGCCACCAGGTGCCTAGCATCGAGGCTGAGCTCGCCGACCTGGAGCACTTCACTGCGCACGGTGTTCTCGCGCAGGCGGGCCCTGACGCGCGCGACTAGCTCGGCCAGCGAGAAGGGCTTGGTCAGGTAGTCCTTGGCGCCGAGATCCAGGCACTCGACCTTGGTGCCCGCGTCGGTATTGCACGAGAGCACCAGCACGGACTGGCCCGGATCGACCTGCAGGATCTGGGAGAGCGCGGCGCGGCCGTCGAGGTCTGGCATGAACAGGTCGAGTATCACCAGGCTGTACGCGCCGGCCGCGGCGCGCCTGACGCCGTCAGCCGCATTGCTCGTCGCATCCACCTGATAGCCGGCCCTGACAAGCGCCCGGCTGACGAAGTCGCTGATCTGCGGCTCGTCGTCGACGATCAGGATCCTGGGCGACGCGGCGTCGGGCAGCGCTTGGCCAGGACCGGCAGGCCGGTGGTTGGCACGCCGGTAATCCTCGCTAGTGGCGGTCATCACGCCTTCGATCATCGCTCATCGGCTTAACGGCCAAGGTAGCGGAAGGCCCGTCTTTGCGACTGGCTCAAGAACCTACGGCTACGGGTCTACTCCTGCAGCAGCCTCAAGTCAAGACTAAAGATCCTAAATGGCGTATAAGGTTCATGCCCTGTAGCACCGCCCTCCGCGGCCCCCTCCGCATGGCCCATAATAGTCCATACCGGATGAACTGGGCGGATAAGCTAGGGATAGCTGAAAGTTCTTAACTACGTATTCTCCCAGGTCAGAGCGCGTGTGACCAGGCCGCAAAGCGGACGAGGCCACCAGTGATCCGTGTTGCGGATGATGACAGTTTCGTCATCCGGGTTCCTAGGTATTGCCCCCTGAGTGGCAGCCGTCGCACTATCGGTGCAGTCGTTTGCTATCCGGCGCTACAGTTCTCACCGCAGGCGCCGGACCGAGTCGTGGGCGCAGCGCGTCCGAAGAAGCGAGGTGGTGACTGATGTCCCTACCGGTCCGCGTGGGAACGCTCGTCGTGGCGTTCCTCCTCGTGGTCGGTGTCGCGGTCTTCGTGGTCGTCCATTTCTTCCTGGCAAGTCCGCCAGTGATTACCGCCACCACGTCACCGGGTAACCAGGTCTACCTCGTCATGCAAGAAGCCCCGCAGACGACAGTTTCTAACCGTCCGGATTGGGTTTCCTACTTCATCCAGGATCCGACTACGAAGAAGTGGGTCCACACCACCTTGTTCTCGGTCCCGGCTGGCGCCACGGTTCATATGACTATCTACGGATTCGACGGGTGCACGCCGCCGCGCAATCCCTTCTTCGGTCAGGTCACCGGAACGATCGGTAACTTCGAGTACATCAACGGCAAGCGGGTGAGCACGCTCAATGGGTGGTACGACTGCTCCATCGGCCATACGTTCTCGATCCCGGGCATCGGGCTGAACGCGCCGATGGGTTCGCCGACGACCGTAGCCGAGAACAACAACCTTTGCTCGACGTCGCCATGCACGCCGAGCAGCCCGCACGCCACGATGAAGTTCAGCTTCAAGGCGCCGAGCACGCCGGGCAGTTACATGTGGCAATGCCGGGTTCCCTGCGGCGGTGGCTTCCTGACCGGGTTCGGCGGACCGATGCAGACAATTGGGTATATGACCGGCGACATGGAGGTGAGTGCCTGATGGCCGGCGAGAATGAGGCGCAGGCCACCGGGGGAGCTGAACGCGAGCCTAACCATGGTCTGAGGATCTTCCTCATCTGGCTGGTCGTCGCTCTGGCTGCCGACTTGCTCTACTGGTTCGTCCTAGGGCCGGACGTGCCGCCAGGCAAGCTGGGCTCGGCCGCCCAAGGACAGCAGTTCGACATCAACGTGCTGACTGTCACGGCCGTGCCCGTGCTCGCGATGGTACTGGTGTTCTTCGGATATTCCATGGTCGTCTGGCGGCAGCGGCCGGGGAGCGACGAGGACGGACCAGCGATCCACGGCAACTCCAGGGTCCAGGTCACCTGGATCACGGTCTCGACCGTGATCGTGCTTTGGCTATTCGGCTTCGGCACTTACCAGCTCATCAATTCGGACGGCGCCGGCGGCGGCGAGGGGCCGTCGCCCATCTGGCACCCGGCGGGCGCCCGGCTTACCGTGGCGGAGCAGAAGGCCGCATGGTCACCCGGTCAGGTGCTAGTCGTCCAGGTGATAGCACAACAGTGGAAATTCACCTACCGGTATCCGCAGTTCGGAGGGTTCGAGACGCCGAACCTCGTGCTGCCTGACGGGCAGTGGGTTCAATTCAACGTCACGTCGCTCGACGTAATCCACAGCTTCTGGGCATACCAGCTCGGAGTGAAATCGGACGCCAACCCCGGAGTGAACAACATCGCCTTCACGAAGACCCAGCATCTCGGAGGTTTCACGGTTCGGTGCGCTGAGCTGTGCGGGCTGTGGCACGGTGCGATGTTCGACTACGGCAAGGTCGTTTCACTGCCGCGATTCCAGAGCTGGGTCTCGGCGACCAGCACGCAGTTCGCGGACATCACCAAGATCCTCAATAAGTGCGTGCCCTACGCCAACACTTATAACCCGACGGTAATCAAGCAGGCGTGCTCCGGGCCCGTCATGGTGAAACTCGGTCTGACCTCGGCCGGCGGCGCTTACTACCCGGCGCAGGATCCGTCGCAGCCATGACGCATCTGAGCCAGGCAATGCGTGCCCCAGCGTCCGTTGATGTGATGAGGTGACTTGATGGCCATTGAGACAGAACCGACTAGGACCGGGACGGGAGGCGGCGCGCCAGAAGGCGCCGCGAAGCTGCGGGCCTGGTGGGCCCGCCCGGGTATGCACTTCGGGATCATCGGCGCGGTGGCCGGTTATGCGTTCGGCCACTGGCTGGGGAACCTGATCACGTGGGGTTACCCGCAGGCTGCCGTCGGCGGCGGCTCTCCCGACTCCAACGACACCCCGATCGTGCTCGGCTTCTTGTTCTTGGTGATCGGATGGCTGATAGGGCTTGGTGTCTTCAACGACCTGTTCGCGATGATGCGCGGCAAGCAGGTTGCCAGCCAGGAGCAACTAGCCGCTGAAGGCGGCCTGGCCAAGTACTTCCGGTTCACCCTGGACCACAAGGTCGTAGGGATCCAGTACCTGGTCGGCATGATCATCTACTTCTGTACGGCTGGCCTGCTCGCCATGGGCATCAGGACCGAGCTTCTCTCGCCGGTGCATCACGTCTTCAGTGCGGCGACCTACGTCGAGATCGTCGGCGAGCACGGCACGATGATGATGATGCTGATGACCTCGGTGATCCTGGGGCCGTTCGGCAACTACCTGGTCCCGCTGATGATCGGGTCGAAGCGGGTCGCCTTCCCGCGAATCGAGGCGCTCTCGTTCTGGCTGACCCCGGCCGCGTTCATCATCCTGCTCGGCGCTCTCCCGCTCGGCGGCTTCAACTTCGGCTGGACCGGATACCCGACGCTGTCCATCCAGGACACGGCAGGTGCTGACTCCTACTTCTTCGCGTTCGGCCTGATGGGCATCTCGATGATCCTGGCGGGGTTCAACATCCTGACAACGGTCATCTGCTACCGCGCTCCAGGTATGCGCTGGAGCCGGCTCCCGATGTTCGTGTGGGGCATACTCGCCACCTCCGTGATGATGTGCCTAGCGGCACCGATCTTGGTCGCGGGCGGTTTCATGACGCTCCTTGACCGCACCGTCCAGACCGCGTTCTTCACTGACCAGCTTGGCGGCAGCACATACCTCTGGCAGGACCTGTTCTGGTTCTTCGGGCACCCGGAGGTCTACATCCTGGCGCTGCCTGGGTTCGGCATCGTCCTGGAGCTACTACCGGTCTTCACCCGTAAGCCGTTGTTCGGCTACAAAGTCGCGGCCGCCGGGATGATCGGCGTGACCCTGCTCAGCTTCTTCGTCTGGCAGCACCACCTGTTCGTGAGCGGAATCGACCCGGACATGCGGCCGCTGTTCATGCTGACTACGGAGCTGATTTCGATTCCGACGGGCTTCATCTTCCTCGTCGGCATGGGAACGCTATGGAAGGCGAAGATACGCTTCACCGTGCCGATGCTGTTCTGCCTGGCGTTCTTCTTCAACTTCCTGATCGGCGGCGTGACAGGGGTGTTCCAGTCCGACGTCCCCGTTGACGTGACCGTGCATGGCAGCTTCTTCGTCATGGCCCACTTCCACTATACGATCATGGGCGGGCTGATCTTCGCCTTCATGGCTGGCTGCTACTACTGGCTGCCCAAGATGATGGGCATCAAGCTGAACCAGAAGCTGGGCTACTGGCACTTCTGGCTGATGTTCATCGCGTTCAACTGCACCTTCATGCCGCTGTTCGCGGTCGGGCTGCTTGGTCAGCCCAGGCGGGTGTTCGAGTACGCGCGGCACTTGCAGACGCTGAATGACTGGGTGTCGATCTCCTCCTACGTACTCGGCTTCTCCATCCTGCTCTTCGTCATCAACTTCGTGTGGTCGACGGTGGTCGCAAGGCAGCGCGAGACCGGCAACCCGTGGCGGTCGCGCGGGCTTGAGTGGCAGGTCTCCTCGCCACCGCCGTTGCACAACTTCGACGCGGTGCCCGTCGTCCTGTCCGGACCTTACGAATACGGCGTCAAGGACGCCCCGCCAGTCGCTGACCTGAATCCGCCGGTCGGTGTGCTGACCGCGGCTGTGTCGGCTGCCGAAACCACTCGAGCGGAGGCATAGCACATGGCTGACATGGCTGACCTGCCAGCGTCCGGCCCTGCCGCCCTGAGCAGGGAGCAAGAAGAGGAGGCCTTCTACCACGAGGCCGCGCTGAACGCCTCGTGGTCCGGCTCCCGGATAATGACCGCAATCGTGCTGTCGGGCTTGGGTGGCTTCCTGTTCGCCTTCTTCTACCTGCGCTCGGTTAACGCCTACGGCGAGTGGTACCCGTCGACACTGACTCCGCCGAAGGCGTGGGAAGGTGCGACGATCATGGGCCTGGTCGTCCTGAGCGCGATCGTGCAGCTGATCGGGTTCCAGATGATCAAGGGCGGGAAGAAAAGCGCATGGGTCGCGGCCGGTGCCCTGGCACTTCTGCTTGGCCTCGCCGCGGCCGGCCTGCAGATCTACCAGCTGGTCTCCCTGCCGTTCCTCCCAGGAGGGGCGGGCTTCGCTAGCGTCTTCGTCGGTACGCAGCCGGTCATGATCGCGCTGATCCTGGCGACGATGATATGGCTGGAGATCTTGGTCGTGCGCGCCCGGCAGTTCCCGGACATCTCGTTCGTCGAGCAGCCGCCGACATTCGACGAGGCCACCGCAGTCCAGCGGTTCCAGGCGAACCTTAGTTCCTTTACGCTGTTCTGGAACTTCCTGGCGATCATGGCGATCGTCTTCTGGGTGCTCTTCTACCTCGTCCACTGAGTGGTGTCATGATCGAAGCTGGCCCGGGTCGCGCTCCCGCTAGCCGGGCCGGGCCAGCAAGCAAGTCGGTGACCTGGAGCAGGAGGCAGCAGTGCAGGGAACGCTTCTCGCGGTTATAACCCCTGATAACACGCCGCACGGATACAACTTGTCATTCGCCTTCCCGATGGTGATGTTCATCGTCATCGCGACCGTCTTGTACTTGGTCCTGTTCAGCGCGCATAGCGTGCCGGGTCACGTCGCCATGGAGTCAAGCCGCTGGGCCCGGGGGAGCATGGCAGCGGCGTCCGGGTCGGCAGCCGCGGCAGCACCGCGCGCAGGCACGGCCGGGCCGGCGACCTCCGACGCGGATGCAACGCAGACGGTGCAGCACGAACCCGACGAAACCGCGGAGGGCGGCGCGTGACGCAGGCGGTGAGCGCGCTGCCTGACGCGACGTCGGCCCAGCCTGCTCCGGCCGGAGTCGGCCCGCCGCTGGCGGCAAGCCGCTCCGCCGGCTTGGTGGCGCGATCGCTGTTCGCGTTGACCAAGCCGCGGATCATCGAGTTGCTGCTGGTCACGACTCTGCCGACGATGTTCCTCGCGCAGCGCGGCATGCCGTCGCTCCGGCTCATGGCGGTCACGCTAGTTGGCGGGGCGCTCGCGGCAGGTAGCGCGAACACGATCAACTGCTACATCGACCGTGACATCGACGCAGTGATGCGCCGTACCTCCCGTCGGCCGCTCGTGGCCAAGGGCGGCGGTCAGGCGGCCATCAAGCCCGCCGAGGCGCTGGCATCAGGAGTAGTCCTCGGCATCGCGGCGACGTTGCTGCTGGGACTGCTCGCCAACTGGCTGGCCGCCGCGCTGGCCGACGCGGCATTGCTGTTCTACGTCTTCGTGTACACGCTCGGCCTCAAGCGGCGCACCGCGTCGAACATCGTGATCGGCGGGGCGGCGGGATGCTTCCCCGTGCTCGTCGGCTGGGCCGCCGTCACCGGCAAGGTGGCATGGCCAGCCATCGTGCTCTTCGGCGTGATCTTCTTCTGGACGCCGCCGCACTTCTGGGCGCTGGCGATGAAGTTCAAGGACGACTACAAGGCAGCCAGCGTGCCGATGCTGCCGGTCGTGGCCACCCCGCAGGTGGTGGCGCGCAAGATCGTCTTCTACAGCTGGGTGATGGTGGCGACGACGCTGGCGCTGACGCCGTACGCGGGATGGCTCTACGGTGCCTGCGCGGCCGGGCTTGGCGCCTGGTTCCTGACCGAGGCGCACCGCATGCGCGGCCGGGTCGCGGAAGGGGCCGCCGCGG
>JASHXW010000575.1 GCA_030043395.1 Streptosporangiaceae bacterium | reverse complement strand
GAACCTGACCGGCTTGCCGGTCCAGCACGACAAGGACCTCCGGGAGCGCCACGGCGGCGAGTGGGAGGGCCTGACGATCGACGAGATCAGGCAAAACTATCCACACGACCTGGCGGACTGGCAGCCGCCGGGCGGGGAAACCGTTCAGGCCGTGGCTGACCGGACGTCGGCGGCTCTGGCGCGCATCGCCGACCACGCCGACCCGGGCACGCTCGTCGTGGCCGTCGGCCACGGCGCATCGCTCACCTGGGGCATGTCCCGCCTGCTCGGGCTCGACGAGCGGGTGACCGGGGGACTGGGCAACTGCTGCTGGTGCCTGCTGTCGCGCCGCTCGGACGGGAGCCGCTGGCGGCTCCTGGAGTTCAACGTAGGCGCGCTGCCCGAGCCGGTCGAGGTCGCCGAGCTCGGCGACGACGCCTGAGCCAGATACCGGGACAGAGCGGTAGCTTGCGGCGTGTGGTGCCCGGCCGCAGCGGGTGCCCGGTTTCTTGTACACTGGCGTGGCACTTGCGACCGGTGCCCGTTCAGCGGCGGGCGTCAGGTCGGCTGGACGCAGCGGGGCTATAGCTCAGTTGGTAGAGCGCTTGCATGGCATGCAAGAGGTCTGGGGTTCGAATCCCCATAGCTCCACTTTTACGATATCTAAGGACATCGAGTAGACCCCGAACCCTTGATCAGGGTTCGGGGTTTTTGCGTTGGGTGGCGGGCTGGACGGGCTGGGCGGCGAGCCATTTCTTGAGGGTCCGGGACCATCTCGGGAACCATCTTTTCCGCCCATGCCCAGGGTTTGCGCGAGCCCCAGCCAATCGTCACGCCGGGATGGAGCAGACGGCGTGCCCGAAAATGGCCTGCTGCTGTAGTGCCGGCGTCGCCTTGTATGGGCTCCCGGACGTGTCACTATATGCAGTAGCATGGTGGTTACTGTCGGGAATCGAAGGGAGCGTGACCTTGTTGCTGTCGCGGAGCCGGACTGGCGGGAAGGCACGCGTCACGGCATGCTGCCTGATGCTAGTCGTTTCCGGTGCCATTTGCATGGCAGGCACGGCCGAGGCGGGGGTGGCCCCCGGTCGGGCATGGACTGCCAGCCGAGCTTCGGCCTCGTCCGTCAGCGAAGGCGATGCGACTGTGACTCCGCTAGATGCGCCGTGTGCTTTCGTTCCGGCGGCGGACTGCGAGAGCACCGATACGACCATTGATGCTAACTGGGAAAGCCTTGATGACACTTCGGGGTGCACTCTTACCTGGAGCATAGACTGGGGAGCGGGGGGCAAGGCGCAGACAGTTACGGTTGATGGCCGCTCAAAGCCTGGCTACTATTTCGCGGTCAGGCACAAATATGCCAGGGTCAGCAAGACAGAAACCTACACGATCACCTCTACAGCCGAGTCGTCAACGGGCGGCTGCAGCATTGAGGGCGGAACCCTTACCTTTACGTTGCTCGCTAGTACATGCACGCCTTCTGCTGTGTCACAGCCCGGAGCTTCGGCCGTGGGCTTGAACCGGATCGCTGGCGATCGCCAGGGCGTTCTCGCAGGAAAGCGGGTGGGCGGCGCGGTTGCAGATCCAGGGCTCAAGGGAAGGAATGACCACGCGACGGCCGTAACGGCATCCGCTGGAGCTGCGCCGGACAGCATCTGGGCTGGTTACGTAGCTGTCGAGCCGTCGGGTTGCAAGAATTACTTCACGAGCGTCACTGGCCGGTGGATCATCCCGACGGTAACTTGCCCGGCAGCCGATAAGGGGACACAAGGGATAAGTCTGTGGGTCGGACTGGGCGACGCCAGCACTGTCGAGCAGACCGGTGTATACGCGGAGTGCTACTGGGAAGCGAAGTCAAAGGCCTACGATCTTCGATGGTATGCCTGGTATGAGATGGCTCCGGACCCTGTCGTGCGCGATAAGGCCGGATTTGGAGAATTGCATCCTAAACCTGGGGATAAGGTTGAGGCGACCGTCAAGTATGACCCTAGTGACAAGGCAGCTCCTTACCATCTGACCCTTTCAGTCGCGGGCCAGACCAGGACCGCCAAGGAGGCATGCTCGGCGGCTTGCGAGAATATGGATGCCTCCTGGACTGCCGAGAAACCAGGCACCTGGGGCCTTCCCGCATTCACGCCCTGGACCTTGACGTCGGGCTACGCCACTACTATCAAGAACGACACGGATCAGTCTGTGGCTGCACTGGATGCCTCCCCGCTGACTATCGAATCCGGAGGCAGCGTACAGGCCTCAGCCTGCAATCTCATCGGGGACAGCTTTACGGTCCAGCAGTCGACCTGTTGAGCGATGCCGTCCCACTCGGCGGCTGGCCGGAGAAAGGTGCCCCTGCCAGACCATTCTTTTCAGCTATTCCGTAATCAACGCAGCACCTCGAATTATCGAGATCCCCTACCGCGACATCGCGGCTCAGGGAGCCCCGTGGAAGCTCTGGCGCGGCAGACCCACATGCTGATGCTGAATGCGAAACGCAGCCTCTTTGTAGTTGCGTATAATTCGCAGTTGTGAGTACATCTGGGGGTACCATCCGCCCGATCGCGGGCTACGGCGAGGACATCCTGCACCAGCTGTGCCTGCCGGTCACCAAGTTCGACAAGTCACTCGTGGCGCTGGTACGCGACATGTTCGCCAGCATGTACGCGGCGGCGGGCGTAGGACTGGCCGCTAACCAGATCGGCGTTGGCTTGCGGGTCTTCGTCTTCGACTGTCCCGATGCCACCGGGGAACATCAGGCCGGGCATGTGGTCAACCCGATCCTGCGCGTACCGGCGGCCCTGGCGCCCCTGGTCACCGAGCCCGAAGGTTGCCTGTCGGTGCCAGGACAGCAGGCCGATCTCGCCAGACCTGCAGTGGCCACGGTTACCGGAACCGACATGTTCCGGCATCCGGTCACGATCGGGGGCACCGGCCTCCTGGCACGCTGCCTGCAACATGAGACCGACCACCTCGACGGCATCGTGTACGTCGATAAGCTGCCTTCCGCTGAACGGACCGCCGTCCTCTCGCAGATGGCCGCAACGCCCGCAGAACACCGCGCCCCATGAATCAGTCTCATAGCTGGGTCAGCCTGGCCATCAGCATCAGGGAGGTCCAGATTGATCAGGATTGCTGACGCCATGCCAGGTGAGGAGTCAGCGATCGCGTCGCTGTGCGAGGAACTCGACCAGTTCTACGGACAGACCACGACCGGAACCGCAGCTCGGCGCGCGGACATGGTGGGCTCGGCGCTGTTCGGTGATCCACCCCTGGCGCGCGCGCTCCTCGCCTGGGATGGATCCATGTTGGCTGGTCTGGCCTCGTACTCGTTTGTATGGCCGGCCGATGGCCTGTCAACCGGCCTGTACCTGAAGGACCTCTTCGTCTCCCGGGCCTACCGGCGCGCAGGCACGGGGAAACTCCTCATGGGCGCACTGTTCGACATTGCCGCCGAGAAAGGCTGCTCCCGCGTTGAGTGGACGACAGACACTAGCAACACGAACGCCCAGGGCTTCTACGAGGCGCTCCACGCGAGGCCGCTTGCCACCAAGATCGTTTACCGCGCGACCGGAGTCTCGAGATGAAGACGGGAACGACGTCAGCGTGGCCGCGAGCGGCAGATTAAGGACCTGAGTACTCATGCGGATCGCCTCACTGCTGCCATCGGCGACTGAGATCGTGTACGCCCTGGGCCTGGGCGATCAACTGGTCGGCGTGACCTTCGAGTGCGACGAGCCCGCATGCGCGCGCCATGAGAAGACGGTGGTCGTGGGCGGGCGGGACACGTCCGGGATGGAGCCGGCAGAGATCGACGCTTACGTCCGCGGCGAGCTCGCGGCGGGACGGGACTTGTACACGCTGCACGCCGGAGCGCTCGCCGGTCTGTCGCCGGACCTGATTCTGACCCAGGACCTGTGCCGGGTCTGCGCTCTGCCCTCTGGTCATGTTCAGGACGCGCTCCATCACCTGGGCTGCACCGCCGAGGTTCTCACACTCGACCCCTACACCCTCGACGAGGTCCTGGCCACGATCCTGACGGTCGGCCGCCACGCTGGTGCCCCGCAGGAGGCCGAGGTCATAGTCGGAGGGTTGCGGCGGCGGCTCGCCGCGGTCGCGGACCTGGTCGCGGGCCGGCGACCGCCAGCGGTCGCGGTGGTCGAGTGGGTCGACCCGCCCTTTACCGCCGGGCACTGGGTTCCCGACCTGGTCGCGGCAGGAGGGGGGCGGCCGGTAGCCGCCAGCCCTGGCAGCCGCTCTGTGCAGGTCAGCTGGGATCAGGTTGCGGCGGCACGACCAGATCTGGTCGTCGTGGCTCCCTGCGGATTCCATCTCGACGGCGCCGCTGCGCAGGCCGAGCTGGTCACTCGCCATCTGCCCGGCATACCGGTCTGGGCGATCGATGCCGATGGCATCGTCGTGCGCCCGGGCCCGCGCCTCGTCGACGGTGTCGAAGCACTTGCTGCCGCCTTTCACCCAGGCCACGCCGCCGTCGTGCCCGCTGGTCGAATCCGGCGAGTCGCCTGACTGCAGGGTCCCGAAGGCTGGAG
>JASHXW010000574.1 GCA_030043395.1 Streptosporangiaceae bacterium | reverse complement strand
TTTCCGCGCGGGCGCATCGCAGGCTTCGTGGCTCGCTGCGGCTTGTTCGGGGCCGAGCGGCCCCACTTTGAGGGTCGCCGGGCGGCCAGCGGCTTATTTGTGGGCCGACAGGCGCGACTTCCTCCTTGTTGCGTAAAGCCCTGGGGCACCTCCTGCCTCTTTGGTGAGCGCAGAATGCGCAAATCGGACTTTCTAGTGACCAAGGAGGGGGGTAGTTGCTGTAATAGGAGAGAAGTCGCCGAGTTGATCTCCATTGTCAGAACCCCGTGCCACTCTGGGGGGCCATGGGATCTCCAATATTGCCAGAATCGACCCGGTTAGCCGGAATCCTGACCACAGCGGAACTCATCCACGCGCGCATCACGCCAGCTCAGATTCGGAGCCTGGTTAAGAGAGGCGTCCTGACCAAGATCGACCGCGGCGTCTACGCCCAGACCAGCTTGGCCGCATCAGTGGCCGGCACCGAGCGCGGTGATCGCCTGCTTCGAATCGCTGCCGAGATCGCCATCGCGGGCCCGGGCGCCGTCGCGAGTCACCGGGACGCCGTGGTCGTGTACGGGTTGCCGCTTCTCGGGCGTATGCCAGGGGCCGTTTCGATTACCTACCAGCGTGGTCAGCCAGGCATCGCAAGCAAGCGGCAGGGTATCCGCTTGCTTGCCTCCTCGCTGCCGCCCCAGCACGTTTCCGGATACGGCAAGGTGCCGGTGACCTCGCTGGCGAGGACCGTGGTCGACGTGGCACGGACTAGTACCTTCCGCGTCGGCGTGGTTGTCACTGACGCCGCATTGAGAGAACGCAAGACAACGAAGGCTGAGTTGCTCGGCGTCGTCGCGAGCTGTCGCCGGTGGCCAGGGATCGAGCGAGCGCGGCAGGTGGTCGAGTTCAGTGACGGTCGCGCGGAGTCTCCGTTCGAGTCCATTTCGCGGGTCGCGTTCCGGGACGGTGGCCTGCCCGCGCCTGACCTCCAGGTATGGCTCGGCAACGATGATGACCAGGTGATCGGCCGGGCTGACTTCCTGTGGCGCGAGCATTACACGATCGGAGAAGCCGACGGCGCACTCAAGTACGCAGATCCGGTTCAAGCCCGCAGACAGCTCCAGCGCGATGCCGACCTGCGTGCTGCCGGATACGAAGTCGTCCATTTCACCTGGCGACAGATCGTCTCCAATCCAGCTCAGGTCATTGACTCCGTGCATGCAGCGTTTCGGCGCGCGGCGGCCCTACGCGCCGAAACGGCCAGTTCTCGCTGACATCACTGGGCGATCTCAGCGCTAGCGCGCGGCGTGACGCCCCGGAGCGCGTCTCGGCTGCGCTGAGCTACCCGCAGCTTGTTCCGATTAATCAGCCCCAGCTTGCGGAGCTGAGCCCGCTTGCGATCTGCCAGGTCCAGCTGCCGACGATGCGGGACTTCCTTGCGGACCTTCGGAACCTGCTTGGGACCGATCGGCTTGAGCTTGCGACGGTTCGGAAGCTGCACTGGTACCGGCCGAGGACCGGTATGCCAGCGCCGCGTTCAGTTCAGCGCCTAGTAGCACCGCCAGCCCTGCGAGGTAGAGCCAGAACAGCAGGATGACGACACCAGCCAGGGCTCCGTATGTCTTCCCGTAAGACCCGAATTTCTGGACGTAGAACGAGAACCCGAGCGACGCGATCAGGAAGATGACGGCACTGACTAGCCCACCTGCGCTGAGCCATTGCCATCGAGGCGTCGGCCGGTTCGGCGCGTAGTAGTCGTAGACGGAGAAGAGCAGCGCGATCAGCAGGATCGCGAGGACCCACCGGACGATGTCCCACCCGATGAGGAAGGCAGTGTGCCCGAAGGGAAGGTGCTTCTCGATACCGGTCCCGATCGACGAGCCGAACACGATGAGTGCGGCGGCAAGGCCGCCGAGGATCACCGTGGCGATCATGAGCGGGATAGTTCGCAGCTTCTTCGCCATGAACTTCCGGTCCGGCACCTCATACGCCACGTCGAGTGAGGTCTGCAGGGCGGCCATGCCTCCCGACGCAGCCCAGAGAGCGATAAGGATCCCTATAACCAGGGCTGTGACGGACCCCGTCGCTGACCGGCTCGTCGCGTGCGAAACGGCGTCGGTGAAGACGGTCCGTGCGCCCGGTGGCAGCGCCTTGTCCAGGCCGCTGACTAGGTGGTGTACCTGACTCTTGCCGAGGCTCAGCAAGCTCGTCAGGCCGAGCAGCGCGATCAGTGCCGGGAACAAGGCCAGGAACCAGTGGTACGCCAGGCTTCCCGCGCTCATGCTGCACCGGTCCGCGATGAACTTCTTGCCGGCGCGCTGCAGGACTGGCTTCCAGCGCGATGCAACCCCCTCTCCGGCAGTGCTCTCCGAAGCCGCGCCGCCCTCGGGTGCTTCGCCTCCGGGAGGTGCGCCGTCCTCCGGCGCGCCGCCTTCGGCGGATCCGCTGGTCTCCTGTGCGGCCTGGTGGGCGCCCTCGCGCTGCCGCGGGATCTCGTCGGCTTGCGGTGAGCGCTGATCCTGCTTGACGTCGCCCTGCTGGGCACCTTGATCGCGCTGAACGCGCTGCGTGGATTCGTCAGGTGTGAGCTGCGACTCGGCCATGATTGTCCCCCCAAATCCGGCCGGAGCGCCGTTGCCCGGATGTCTAGCCTCCAGGCTACGCCGCCGTGCAGGCGGCCCTGATCGGGCCGTGCAGAGCGGACCGCCGTAGAGACTCATTCACTTCATCCCGGGCATTGTGCTCGCTCTAGCGTGGCAATACGGTTCGAGCTATGGTTCTTCGGACATTACTCATGTGTCCAGCGATACTTATCCGATGACCACGTCTGTGACGAATGGGAAGGTCACCATGCTGGTTCGCTCCTTGTCCGTCGTCCTGACCAGCTCGGCTGCTGCGCTGCTGATGGCGACGGCGCCCGCTGATGACAGCTCGGCAGCCGTAAGCCCGGCGGCGCGGGCAACTGCGCAGGCGGCGGGAGTCCGGCCGATGCCTGCAGGTTATGGATCGCCACGTGCGCTGCATCCTGATTCCCGGCTGATAGACGACGTGCTCAACGGGGACTCCTGCGCGAACTTGCCCGACGAGCCGACGACCTCGAGCGAGTGCGTAGCCGTCGGGTATGCCGCGGCCGCGCCCTACGTGAACGGGATCGAGGAGTACACCAGCAACGGCAAGTGGTACAGCAACATCTTCGGCAGCCTGGGAAATGCGACCGATCCCCTCGAAGTCTCCTGCGTGCCCCAGGAGGCCACTCTCCCGAGCTGCGTGGCTGTCGGTGAGTTCTACGAAAATGCCGAGCACCCGATGCAGTTGCTCGCGACCGGCGGCGCCAACGGGTTCAGCCCGGTCACGCTCCACAATCCCAAGGGCACGAAGTGGTCCACCCTCGACTCGGTCTCTTGCGCGAGTACCGCCTTCTGCATGGTCGTGGGCACGGCGGGGACGACCCGCAAGACCGCCCACGGACTGCGTTACATCGGGCATGCCACTGCGTTCCGCTGGAACGGCGCAAGCCTGCGCTCCCCGGCGGTTCCTGCGCCGGCGCACGCAAAGACCTCCGAGCTCGCGGGCGTCAGCTGCCCAAGCACCACAAGCTGCGTCGCTGTCGGCAACTACACGAGCGCTGCCGGAAGGTCGCTGCCGTACTCGGCGCTGTGGAGCGACGGCTCATGGAAGGTCCGGACCACCCCGACCGTCAAGGGCAAGTCCGGCACCTTCTTCCAGGACATCTCCTGCCCTGCCGTGACGAGCTGCGTCGCGGTCGGTGACGCCGAGAAGCCGGGAATAACGGCCTTCGCCGAACGGTATGCCGCGGGCCGCTGGACGGTGCAGCGCATCGCGGCCGAGCGCAGCTCGACCTTCTACGGCGTGTCCTGCCCGACTACATCTTCCTGCGTAGCCGTCGGGGTGCACGCAGGCAAGTCACTGATCGAGTCGTGGAGCGGAACGAAATGGACCGCTCAGAGTGTCCCCACGACCTCGGCGCCGTTTACCACTGACGTGCTGCAGCACGTGTCCTGCCTGAGCCCGGAAGCGTGCACGGCGGTCGGCTACCGGCACAACCCTGCGAGCAAGTTCGCCAACCGCACGCTCGCGCTGGGCTGGAATGGCGCGAAGTGGAGCGTGCAGAAGACCATCAACCAGTAGCCGGGCTGGACGCGACCGCGGGCAAGCCGCCTACTCGGCCGGTGCCAGTCGCAGGACCGGGATAGCGCGGTCGGTCTTGCGCTGGTAGCCCGCGTAACGAGGCTGGCTGGCGGTGATCCGCTGCCAGGCCTGCTCCCGCTCGTCCCCCTCGAGCTGCGTCGGCGTGACCCGCGTCTGCTTGCCGCCGAACTCGATCCAGACCTGATCGGGATGCGCGGCGATGTTGTGGTACCAGGCAGGGTTCTGCGCCGAGCCGCCGGCCGAGGCCACGACCAGCCATGAGTCGTCCCCGCCGGGGAAACGCGTGATGGTGGACTGGCGCTTCTCCCCGCTCTTCGCTCCGACCGTTGTCAGGTACAGCAAGTCCATGCCCTGGAACTTGTCCCCCGACCTGCGGTGCCAGCTCGTCATGGCGCGCATCACGTAACGCATGGCCGGGTTCGAAGTCCCGCGGGTGCCGCGGGTACCGCCTGGAGTCTTCTGGAAGCTCACGGCGTTTGTCCTTCCGCTCGTCAGGCTGGCATGGGCAATGCTAGCGGTGCCGGCGCGCAGCACCCTGACGCCGCCCTCGATGACACAGCGTGTCGGATTAAGTAACTCAGAGTTGCGGTAATGGTCATGGTCATAGGCAAGTAACGCAGCCCCGTAATGCCACGAAAGGGACAATTATGGGCGTAACGCGGTGGCTGGCGGTCCTCCTGGTCGGCCTGGTCGTGATAATCGCGACCATCGCGGCTGTCGGTATGTCGTCTCACAATCTGCGCGGGACGGACGACAACGGAACGGTTGGTCCCATATATCACAAGCCTCTTCATCCGGCGCCAGCCGCGGTCGTCGGCAGCATTGCCGCGAACAGCCCGGTCAGGACGTTCAGCTCCTGGCTCGATGGAGCGCAAGTCAACGCGATGAGCACGGCCCAGTGGGCCCAGATAGCCCAGCAGAACTCGGTCGTGGTACTCAATTCCTGGGACTACTGGCTGATACCAGTGCTCAAGCGAGCGAACCCGAAGGTTCAGGTCTGGGTTTACAAGGACCTGTCCGGAGTCCGCTCCGACGACTGCGACACGCCGAGCGGCCTGTGCGGGTCCTGCCCGCCCGGGGTCGTCGACAGCCCGTATTTGTCGTCGGGGATGGGTTACTGCTGGCTGCTGCGAAACCATCCCAGCTGGATCTTGCGCAAGGCAAGCAACGGCAAGCCGCTGCGGTTCCGCGGCTACGCGGACATCTGGGAGACCGAGTACGGCAATCCCGGCTACCTGAGCGTCTGGCTGCGCAACGTGCTCGCTGACGTCCGCAGCCACGGGTGGGACGGCGTCGACGTGGACAACGCCCTGACGACGGCGACCGCCTATGGCATCTCGACGGAGTACCCCACCAACGCCGCGGTGCAGGCCGCCACGTACTCCGCACTGCGGGAAATCTCGTCGACGCTGGGGCGGGCTGGCGTGAAGTCGGTGTTCAACGTGGGCTTCGCCCCCATGTTCCCTGGACTGTGGAGCCACTGGCTTAGCGCCGTGGACGGCCTGGAGCAGCAGTTCTACCTGTCTTACTCCGACCGGCCCACCGCGCTCGGGACCGGCTGGCAGGCCTACCAGGCCGAGGTCTCTGCCTGCGCGAGCCAGCACAAGACATGCTGGTTCCATACGGGCGGGTACTACGCCTCGGTGACTCCGCAGACCAGGGACTACGCACTGGCGTCCTACCTGCTGGCCGCCGGCAGCCAGCAGTTGCTCTCCGTGGGAACCATTAACCCCACCACGGCTCAGGCGCAACCCTGCATGCGGCTTGGCCAGGCGAAGGGCCCAACGCAGATGGTCGGGCTGGCGTGGCGGCGGAACTTCAGCCGCGGGATCGCTGTGGTCAATCCCACCGGATCCAAGATGTCGGTTCCGCTCGGGCGAACTTATGTGGACGCCAACGGGCGCGACCTTTCCGCTGTGACCCTGGGCCCGGCCAGCGGCGCGATCCTCGGCCTTCCCGGAGTGAGCCGGTGCAGCTGACCGAGCCGGTGCAGCTTACCGAGCCGGTGCAGCCTAGCCAGTCAAAGCGAACCCTGGCCGATCAGCTCGGCGCCACTTGACCGCATCTCGACCAGGGCCTTCGCTGTGGAGTCAGCGGCGACTCCTGCGGTG